>JABMRB010000708.1 GCA_013202865.1 Candidatus Nealsoniibacteriota bacterium
GCCATGAGGCAGCGCCGCACCGGCACGAAACACGGGTCTCCTTGACCGGAGGCGACTGTCTTCCCGTCAGGTGCATTCTCCCGGTGGACCCCGCAACGGTGAAGAGGTCGGAACTGTTTTCCTGCGCAGGAAAACAGTTCTGCCCCCTTTTGTCAACTCTCGTTTAGTAGAAGGAACAACACAATGGTAAGCAAGCGAATCGTGAGAGTCTGTTTGGTGGTGACGGCCATGGTGGCCATGGCCGGGACCGCTGCGGCGGTCGATTGGCTTGATGACTTCGAGTCCTACACGGTGGGGGACATCAACGGCCAGGTGATGCCGTGGACGGATTTTGGCGGGGATGCCAAGCCGACGAACATCAGCATAGACCAAGCCTTCAGTGGGACCCAGTCCATGAAACTGGTCATGGGGGATCCCGGCTACGGGTCCGACGTGTATAACAACTTCATCGGCGGCGAGCCCGCTCGTACCACCGGCCAATGGAGCCTGGCGTACCAGATGTACCTTACTCCTGATTTCGACGGGAACGTGCTTATGTACTACAACCCGCCGGACAGGATGATTAACGCCGGCTCGACGGGGACTGTTTTCGGGGACTGGGCCAAGGTCGAAATGCTGATCGACTTGGATGCTGGCACCCTGGTGGAAGCGTCGTACGACGGCATTCCGTTCGATTCCGGTACTTGGAGCGGCAACATCAGCTATTTGAATTTCTGGATGGACAACGGCACGACGGGAGCCGCCTACTTCGACGACTTCTCGCTTAGCGCGATTGAACTCAACACACTTACCTGGGACAATTCGGGGTCGAACACTTGGGCCTCGGCCTCGTCTCACTGGACGGGCGGAACCATCAGCTACCCCGACGCACTGTCCGCCGCCGTCTTGAACGGTTCCAACACGATCAGCGTGTCGGCGCCGGGCGCCGTGACTCGCACGCTTTCCGTCGATGGCAGCGGTGGCATTGCGATTGACGTCGGCCAGACGCTTACGGTTACCCGCGGGGCCGAATTCGCCTCGGGTACTTCCTTGACGTTGGGCGCCGGCGCGACCTTCAGCGCCGGGTCGGGCACCATCCCCGCCATCGCCCCGGCCGGAGACGCCACGATTGGCGTCACCGTGGGGGAAATGACCGGAGGCGGCTACAACGACAGCACCCCGCTCACCACACCCCGTACGTTCACCAAAGCGGGCCGCGGGACCCTTTCGCTGAACAACGACGACGGCGTAAGCGTCGTGGCCGCTCAGACCACGCTGGTCGTCGCGGGCGGCACGCTTGATATGGCCGGCGCCAATCCGCTGGGCGGGGCCAAAAAGGTCACCCTGGCCGGAGGCCGATTGAGCATCACCGGCGATACCTCGGACCCCACGCCCTGGGATCTGCCGGCTGGGATGTCGCTACACCTCGACGCCAGCACGCTGGTGGGTACAGTTGCCGACGGCGCTGGCGTTACGCAGTGGGCGGATATTTCGGGCAACGGACGGCAAGCGGACGTCGAGGCCGACCTTTATCCTGAGAGGGTTCCCACCTTCGACCAAGACGGCCTCAACGGCTACCCCGCGGTTCGCTTCGAAGCCGTCTTCCACGACGGTGTCCAAGACACGACGATTGGCGACGTGATGCGAGTTCTTCCGGGCGAGGGCGGGAATCTAATGGCTCAAGAGGTATTCATCGTCTCGGCCCTGGAAGGCGAGTACGCCCAAGGCCCCAATTCACTTGGCGGCGTCAACGCTGGTTGCTGTATCGCACTGCTTGGCGGCGGAGACTTTCCGGGCTGGTTTGGCCAAGAATGGAGTCCGAGTCCGCCGGTGAGAACGATGGCGATCGATGATTACAACGGTTCTTTCACTCAGGATGGAGGAGACATCCTTATCAACGGTTCGGACGAACGGGTACCGATTTATAATCCAGGGGCGTATGGGGCGCCCATTCCCGATGGCCCGATGATCGTTGACTTCTTATCCACGGAAACGCGGACCATGAGCGGTAATACACCTCTTTGGATAGGCGCCGACGGTTACCCGACCGGTGCCGAATCGAACCGGAACTTTCCCGGCCCCATCGCCGAGATCATTATGTACGAGGAAGCGTTGGACGACACCGCCAGGGCGCAAGTCGGCTACTACCTGGCGCACAAGTACGGGATGGACACCGAGTATCGTTCTCCCGTCCCGGCCATGGTGATGACGGACGTCGACTTTACGGTCACCGCCGATTCCACGCTACACATGGATACCGACTACAGCGCGGAGTTGGGCACCCTGATCCTCAAGAGCGGGAGCGTCACGCTCACCGGAGCTCCGGAAGGGATCGGCTTCACGGGCACCAAGATCGACCCGGCCGCCACGACCGTCGGCTTCGACCCGCAAACCGAGGTCAATTTTCGCGTGATCGACGGTCAAGGGTCCTCGGCCGTGCTTTCCAAGACCGGCTCGTCTGAGTATACCATGGACAATCCGGCCAACACCGGTATGCAGAACGCGTCGGTGGGCGTTTCCGAGGGTGTCCTGACGGTCGTCGAAAACTCGCTGGGCGGCAGCACCAACCTGTCGCTGGCCGGCGGCACGATGATCGTCACTCCCGTTCCGGGAGACGGCACACCCGCGCCCCTGCCGACCGCGGGGCTTTCGCTCCACCTCGACGCCAGCACCATTACGGGCCTCGCCAACGGCGATCCCGTGGCGCTCTGGCCGGATAGCTCGGGCAACGGCCGCAACGCGATTCAGGACGTGCTGTCGAGCCAACCGGAATACAGGAACGGTGCCAACGGCATCAACGGCGTCCCCTCGGTCTACTTCGCCGGTATCTCCGTCTTGGACGGCGTCATCGTCTCCCCGGAAGAAGGTGACGTGATGCTCGCGCCGCGGGTCGGTGATCCGACCATGGCCCAAGAAGTGTTTGTTGTCACCACGTTGGAGGAACCCTACGCCGGAGACGGCTCCAACGCTTGGGAGTACGGGTGTTGCGTAACACTGCTCTCCCAAGACGCCGACGGCCAGGTGATTGGAGCCCCCTGGTACGATCGAAACGTGCTCCGCGCCGATCGTTTTGACCTTGGTGGAGAAGTCAGGATCGACGGCACGGATAGCATAGCCTTCACCGACGGCCCGATGCTCGCCGACATCGTGGCTGGCGCACCTCGGGACATGGGCAATCTTGTGATCGGCAACAGCTCGAGTACCTATGACTTGGCGGCTGATTGGAGGCAGCGAAACTGGCACGGCCACATTGCCGAAATCATCATGTACGAGGAGACGTTGACCGACGTCCAGCGCGGGCAGGTCGGCTACTACCTGGAGCAGAAGTACGGTCTGGATACCGGCTACGAACCTCCGGTTCCACCGCTGGCAATGACCGACGTCGACGTCACGGTCATCGGCGACGCCACGCTTCAAGCGGACACCGACACTACCGCCGACTTCGGGACCCTGATCCTCAACAACGGGATCGTCACGCTGACGGGAGCTCCCGACGGGATCACCTTCACGGGTACGACGGTCGACGCGCCGGGTGGCGGCACGGTGGGCTTCAACCTCGATACTCCGGTGCAGTTCAACCAAATCGACGTCGCTTCGACCGACCCGGTCACGATCTCCAAGGGCGGGCTGCCCGACATGGTACTGACCGGTGCCAACGCCGGCACCGGCCTGCAACACGCAACCTTCGAGGTTCGCGAAGGACGGCTGATCGGCCTGCAGGAAGCAGCCAATCCGTTCGGTTCCGGCGCCAATGCCGCGGGGCTGGGTATCAACGGGGGTGAACTCGTCCTGGCGAGCACGGGGGACGTCACGTACGACAACGCCCTCTCGGTCGAATCGGACGGTATTCTGACCGCCGGTACCGGCGGCGTGGGCACCGCCGGCCCGCTGACCGTCACCCTGGGCACTTCGGAAAAGGGCGTCCTGCTCAACAACGGCACGCTCACGGTCCGCACCACCGACGAATACCGGCTGAACGTCGCCGGCAACTTCAGCGGAACCGGCTCGGTTACCGTCACCGAAGGAACCGTAGCCCTTTCCGGAACGGCCAGTTCGGTCGGCAACTTGAAGGTCACCGATAGCACGGTGAGCACCGCCGGCAACGACGTGACCATCGGCAAAACCCTGCAACTCGGCAACCACACGTTCCAGATCAGTGACGGAGGCTCGTTGGCCGTGCAAGGGACCGACCTGACGGCCGGGCGGCTGCTTACCCTCGGGTCGGGCACGATGACCGCGACCGGGGCCGGCGTGTTGCCCGACGGCCTGGTTATGCACTGGAAGTTCGACGAGACCGAAGGCGCCATCGCCTCCGAGGAAGTCAGCGGCTATAACGGCGCCGTTACTGGTGCGATCTGGTTCGACGATCCGCAGCGCGGAGGCGTGATCAAGTTCGACGCGGACAGCCAGTACGTGGACGTCCCGGACGCCCTCGCAGCGTTCGAATCGGCCGGCGTGAACGAGGAGATCACGATCTCGGTCTTCCAGTTCGGCGACGTGGACGCGCAGCCGAGGAACGACTACTTGTTCGAGGGCCGCAACGCCGCCGGCCAACGGGGGCTGAACGTCCACATGCCCTGGAGCGATCAGCAGGTCTATTGGGACGCGGGGTTCTCCTACGGCAGGATCAACAAGGGGGCTACCGAGGCGGAGTATGAAGGCTCGTGGCACCACTGGACATTCACGAAGAAAATGGGCGAGATGAAGATCTATCTCGACGGTGTCGAGTGGCACAGCGGCACCGGACAGAACCAGAGCCTCGTGGGCGTCAGCAACTTCAAGATCGGCTCCAACGGCAACGGAACCGAGAACTACCGCGGTCTGATCGACGACATGATCATCTTCGACCGGGTGCTGGAGGCCGGCGAGGTGGAGGATGTCTATCAGGCCAGCCTCAACCGGAAGTACACGACCGACGTCATGGATTTCTCCGGAACCGACGTGCTGGTGACCGGCAATGCCAGCATCGACTCGCCCGCACTCGAGGCGACCTTTGGCAACCTGACGGTCCAAAGCCCCGTCACCTCGCTGGACCTGCAAGGCGCCGTCTACTCGTTCCAGGACGCCGCCATCGCCGGCGGTGTGACCGTCACGGGCGAAATGTCCGTTCGCGGGGCGCTCGACGTCGGTGACGGCGTCGCCGGTACGGTGACCGTCGGCGGCGACAGCGAACTGGCGTTCGGCTCCGATGCGACCTACAACGCCGAGGTGATCTTGGGTGACGCGCCGGACGCGGCCGCGCCCGACCAGATTGTCCTCGCCGCCGACAGCACCGTGTACCTTGACGGGACACTGGCACCGAAAGCCGTCGGGCGCACCAGCGCCGGTTTCTTCTCGGCGAGCACCATGGTGACGGTCATCGACAACTCGGTGGGGAGCGAACTCACCGACGGTGGCGATTTCGCGCCTCACCAGTTTCCCGCCGTCGATCCGGCACCGGCCGCCGACAGTTCCGCCCACATTGGCCAAGGTGCCTTCCTGCGTGACGTTGCCTACGTTCACGAGAATACTTTCATAACCCAAGCCGTGGACCTCGACCTGTTCGTTGCCCTGGGTGGCGACTCCGACGGCGACGGCAAGGTCTGGCTGAGCGACTGGGCCGCCTTGCGGGCCAACTTCGGCAACACCGGCACCGGCAAGACCTGGACCGAAGGTAACTTCGACCCCTGGGTCGACGACAAGGTCTGGCTCAGCGACTGGGCCGCGTTGCGAGCGAATTTCGGCAACGCGAGCTA
>JABMRB010000709.1 GCA_013202865.1 Candidatus Nealsoniibacteriota bacterium
CGGGAGATCCGCACGTCCGGTTTGATGAGCGGGAGGTGGAAACGGAGCATGGTGAGGATATTGAGGCACCGGCAGACGAAAGGGCCGGAAACAGATAGGCCGCACCTAAACCACCGCGCCACCTCTCGACTCTACGCGAATGAATCTACTCCAAGGGCAAAGCCGACTGCGGAAAATCATCGGTGGTACCCGGTCGATTCGTAAAACAATTCGCGAAGTTCTCCAAGAAACGACGACGGCGGCCGCCCATACCGCTCGCTGGGGGGGCATGCACTGGCGCCTCATCTACCACCGCTGCCACAGGAGATGGCATTTTGATTTTGCGAATGGGAAACGGCCCTTTGAACGGCAAGTTGCTTCGGCACGTAAGGAAACTACGGCTCTCAGCCGAGAATCCACCGTTTTCAGACTTCGCCGCCTGTGCGGCTTCGTACACCAAGTGTCCACCACCGACGCACGGTGAGACCGACGTACCAATGCGTTTGGGAGAGACCTCTGCGGGTCAGTGAACAACGCCCCGCGAACGCCGATGGTGATGGGGCCAACACGCGCAACACGTCGATTCATACAGCTCAGGACGCCCTGTCTTGCCTTCCATGTGGTGGTCGGATGATGGTGACCGCCTTTATCGAACCGACGCAGGGCGACGTGCTCGAGAAGATCCTGCGCCACTACGGCCTGTCTCATGCCTCGTCGTGGCGGGCACCGCATGCCGACGATTGGCCTCACGAGAGCTGGGGGAAACCGGCGCGAAAAAATACTCGTCTTCCTCCAACGCCGCACCGTCGTTGCTAGCAACGCTATCGCCAGCGCCAAACTCAACGGTTTGCCCCCATACTATAACTCGTTAGAATGGCGCATGGACGATGGTCTCTCATTCCATTCCGTTGGAGGCGTAGCCATGTCTGCTCTTCTTACCCATCAATGCAAATGCACTCGCTGCCAGCGACCCAGTGAACATCCCGATAAGCTGCTACACCACCAGCTTAACGTGTTACTCGCTTATCTGAACGGACAGCAACGTCGTTGGGTCGCAGCAATGGCGTCCCGATTCCTGGGATCGGGAGGCATAAAACTGACCTCCCGAATAACCGGACTCTCCCCTGACACGATTCGTGATGGGCAACATGACCTTGACACGGGATTGCAGGGCTATTGGGTTGATCCGGGTCGCAGCAACCATCGTGCCCGCCATCCTGGTGGTGGACGACCACGACGGCTAACGGCAGATCAGGCGAACCGATTGAAGGAACTGCTTTCACAGGGCGCAACTGCACATGGATGGGTGAATGATCTCTGGACACTACGGCGGATTCGCCAGTTAGTTCAGAGGGAATTGGGGGAACGCTTGTGCCTTACGACATTGCGCCGAGCGTTGAAGGAACAACTGGGCTGGACACTTCAGAAGCCAGTCCAACAGTTGCGGGACCATGATGACGAGGAGGTGGATCGATGGAAGAAAGAGGAGTTCTCCCGTATTAAGCATGAAGCATCTTGCCGCCATGCTCATCTTGTATTCATTGATGAATCTGGTTTCATGCTCGCGCCGACTTGTCGCCGCACGTACGCGCCGCGTGGCAGCGGGCCAGTTGTGAAAGTCACCGATCCGCATGCCAAGATCTCCGCAATAGCCGCGATTGTTGTGAGCCCGAAGTACGGCAACGCAAGACTCGTTTACCAGTTGTCCCCTGATCGCGCCAATTTCAACGGTTCGACGGTTACCAAGTTCCTTCGTTTCCTCTGCGATCGAGTCCAGAACCGGATGACCGTGATCTGGGATTCGATTCGCATCCACTATGCTGAACCCGTAAGAAACTTCCTTACGGGTCGCAATACACTTGTTCTAGAGCGGTTTCCGCCTAATACGTCGGGGCTTAATCCGGCCGATGGCATCTGGTCTTACATCAAGTACGGGCGCTTGCCGAACTACGCCCCACTTGACCTGCCTGAACTGAGGAGAACCCTAACTGCTGAGTTCCGGCGGCTAAAGAAGCACCCCAATTTCTTGTTTTCTTTTATACGCCGGACTGGTTTGACATTGGATGACTAAAGGCGTTGCACGTATATACTCAGCGAGGGCATACGTCATGAGTGTTGCAGACACCGCCAGAGATTTCCGCCGTCGTCGGGCATCCGAGCCCATGGATGAAGGCGTGCCACAGGTCCGGATTGCAGAGGTCCTCGGCTCTTCACACCAATCTCTCTCCAGATTGCGCGGGTGGCACCGACGATTTTTGCGGGGACGACTGTGTCATGCGATTCGACTGACTCGCGTAGAGTCGAAAGGTGGCGCGGTGGTTTAGGTGCGGCCTATCTGTTTCCGGCCCTTTCGTCTGCCGGTGCCTCAATATCCTCACCATGCTCCGTTTCCACCTCCCGCTCA
>JABMRB010000710.1 GCA_013202865.1 Candidatus Nealsoniibacteriota bacterium
GATCTACCGTTGGCAGATCAGGTCATCGACTACGTTCGCGATTGGAAAGAGCGAACCGAACTGCCCTCGAAACGGCTGGCTACCACGCAACTGGTGGTTTCGGACATCGAGCTTAGCTACAATGAGCGCGTCCCGAATTCCGCGTGATTATTGAGTAATCGGCATAACGTCAACACAAGGAGAAAACGATGCTTATGAAATCGCTACCCGCGCTGGGCCTGATCGCCTTCTCGACTTTCATCGCCTTGGCCGCTTCGCCCGTCAGCGCTGCCGAATCCACCAAAAAGCATTTCTCGCCCCCGATGGGCTGGAACAGCTATACCGGCTACAGCATCGCCGTCACCGAAGCGGAGCTGCTTAAGAACATCGATTTCCTCAGCGAGAATCTGCTTCAGTACGGCTACGATACGGTGACGGTGGATAACGGCTGGTTTCTGTCGGGCCAGGGCAAGGGGATCACGATCGCCCTTGATAAATATGGCCGCCCGGATTCGCACGAACACTTCTTTCCGCACGGATTGAAGTACACAATCGATTATGCCCACAAGAAGAATGTGAAGTTCGGCATCTGGCTGCTTCGGGGGATAAACCGCGGAGCGGTAGAACAAAATCTCCCAGTCGAGGGGACGAAATACCGCATGCAGGATATCGTCAACATGAAGTCCAGGTGTCCGTGGGCCGCGGAGCCTTGGTGGAACTATGGCGTTGATCTGACCAAGCCGGGTGCCCAGCAGTATTACGACGGCCTGATCCAGAAGTACGCCGACATGGGCGTTGACTTCATCAAGTTCGACGACATCGTACCGAATCCGGATGAAGTGGAAGCGGTTGTCAAGGCGATCGAGAAGTGCGACCGCAAGATCGTGCTGAGCCTCTCTCCCGGCGATCACATCAAGGTGGAGCACAGCGACGCGTATAAGAAGGCGAACATGGTGCGTATCACCAGCGACATCTGGGACAACAGGGGAAGCTTGGAGACGACCTTCAAGCGTTGGGAAGCGATGCAGGACTACGACGGAGCCAAATCGAATAGCTTCCTCGATATGGACATGGTTTGCTTCGGCCGCCTGTACGTAACGAGAAACGGCGGACGGGACTGCAAGTTCACCGAGGACCAGAAGCGGACGTTCATGGTGCAACGTGCTCTGGCCGCCTCGCCCCTGATGCTGGGCGGTGTGTTGTACTCGATGGACGAGTTCTCGCTGAGCCTGTTCACCCACCCCGATATCCTCAAGTGCAATCAGAACGCGGTGATTGGCAAACTCGTGCATCGTGACGGCAAGGTCGACGTGTGGAAGACGCCTGAACGTGGCAACGACCGTAGCGGCTGGATCGGCATCTTCAATCGGGACGGAAGCCAGTCGCTCGAGGTGGAGAAAGACCTGAAGGACCTGGGACTCGATCCCGAAATGAAATACGTTCTGAAGAACATCTGGACCCAAAAAGCAACGGATGCCTCCGGCAGCCGAACTCTCGAGATCCCTGCCGACGGCGTTGTGTTCTTGAGGTACGAGCAGATCAAAGAGAAATAGCCTCAATAGCAGCTTCGTCTGCAAGCAAGGGCGCTGACCACTACATTTACAATGCCTGCCAATGATGTTATCATCACGGGGCATATAAGATCGATCCCAAATAGACTGACGTGCCCCAACGATAATAAGGAGAACAGCAGTGAATAGACTCAATCGTAGGAGTGTCCTGAAGTTGGCAGCCGCCGGAGCACTTGCTCTTATCCTGCCGCCGGGTGCGATCGCCGAGGATGCCGCCGCGGACAAGCCCAATATCATCTTCATCATGGTGGATGACCTGGGCTATCACGATCTGGGATGCTTCGGCAGTAAGACGATCCTCACGCCGAACATCGACAAGATGTGTGCCGAGGGCGTCAAGTTTACGGACTGCTATGGCGGATGCACCGTCTGCGCACCGTCGCGCAGCGTGCTGATGACGGGCTACCATAAGGGGCATACCCCGGTCAGAGACAACCGGGGCGGCATACCGTTGTTCCCCGAGGACGTCACGGTCGCCGATGTGCTCAAAAAAGCAGGCTATGCGACCGGTGGCTTCGGCAAATGGGGGCTGGGTAACCAGGGAAAGAAGGGGGCGGCCGAACTGCATGGATTCGACACCTTCTTCGGATACTACAACCAGTGGCACGCCCACTTGTATTACACGCACCTCTTCCGCAACAGCGTGAAGGTTGAGCTCGACGGGCGCCACACGCATTATGCGATCTACGACGAGGCGATCCAATTCATCAAGGAGAACAAGGATCGCCCGTTCTTTTGCTACTGCCCCTGGACCGTCCCGCATGCACCCTACGACATTCCCGAGGACGACCCCGCCTGGGCGCTCTACAAGGACAAACCATGGCCGAAGGATGCCAAGGTCGTCGCCGCCATGGACTCCATGATCGACAGGCAAGTGGGCGAGATAATCGACCTGCTGAAGAAGCTCGAAATCGACGACAACACGATCATCTTCTTCGCCTCCGACAACGGCGGGGCCAAGCGGTTCGAGGGCATTCACAACTCATGCGGCGAGATGAGGGGGCAGAAACGCTCCATGTACGAGGGCGGTATTCGCACGCCAATGGTTGCCCGCTGGCCCGGCAGGATCAAGGCTGGAACCGTGAGCGACCTGCCGTGGTATTTCCCCGACGTCATGCCGACTCTGGCGGAACTGGCGGGTGCCACGAAGGAAATTCCCAAGGATATCGACGGGATTTCGATTGTTCCGACGCTGCTCGGCAAAGGGCAGCAGGAAAAGCATGAATACATGTACTGGGACGACACCTGGTACCACAATGAAGGTGTGCGGATGGGCAAGTGGAAAGGCGTTAGGACCAACGGGAAGTTCGAGGTGAATCCAAATGATGCGGCGCACCGAGGCAAGTGGAAAGGCATGAAGCATGAGTCCGGAAAGATTGAGGTCTACGATCTAAGCAAGGATCGGGGCGAGAAGAATAATCTTGCCGAGAAGTATCCCGAGATCGCGAAACAACTGGGCCAACTTATGGACGACGCCTGGGTCGAACCGCGCAGCCAGGAGGATGACGGTGTCTATACCGGCAAGTGACCCGGGCCGAACTAGAAACATGCGAGCAAACGAAACCGCAACAAAAAGGAACATTCCACGATGAAACGTCTCATTCTCACTCTGGCTATCGGCTTTGCCCTGCAGGCAACCACGTCCTACGCGCAGTTCAATCCGCACCCCGAAGAGATCGACTACAAAGAGAACTTTCGTGGACAATTTCATTTCAGTCCCAAGACGGAATGGATGAACGATGTCAATGCGCTCATGTACCACGACGGCAAGTACCACATGATCTATCAATGGGGTAAACGAATCCGTCATGGCGGTTACGCGACGAGTAAGGATCTCTTGCACTGGAAAGAAGAGGGAGTCGCGCTCATCCCCCAAGACTCGTTCTTGCCCAAGGAGGCCGTTCGGAACGTGAGCGGCTCGCAAGTCTATTCGGGCAGCGGGGTCGTCGTCTCCGGCGACGTCGCGCAGAAGATAACCGGTTCGCCCAAGGAAGTGATGGTCGCAGTCTATACGGGCACCAAGTGCGGCACGTGCCTCGCCTGGAGTAACGACGGCGGCAAATCGTGGCACGACTACAAAGCGAACCCGGTCGCCAACCCGACCGGAGGGGCTAGCCCGCGCGATCCTTGCGTCTTCATGTACGAGCCGACCAAGACCTGGATCCTGGCCATCTTCGAGGGAGGCACGACGTTCTACGGATCGAAGGACCTGATCCAGTGGGAC
>JABMRB010000711.1 GCA_013202865.1 Candidatus Nealsoniibacteriota bacterium
GCCACGCCGTCGCTGGAAAGCTGGCGTCGGGCGCGCGACGGAGACTATACGTTGGTGGAGATGCCCCGGCGCGTGCTGAACCGGCCGCTGCCGGCGGTGGGTACGGTTGATCTGCGAGTCGACCGGCATCGCAGTTCGATGACCCGCGGGGCCATTGGCCGACAATTGCACGTTGCCATCGGTGAAGCTCTCGACCACGACGGTCAGGTGATCCTGTTGTTGAACCGTCGGGGCTTTTCCACGCACATCCAGTGCCCGGCTTGCGGCAACGTGATGCGATGCGAGGATTGCGATATCGCACTGACCCACCATCGCAGTAAAGAGATCGCGTTGTGTCACTACTGCGACTACGAAGTGCCGGCCCCGACCGAGTGTCCCAAGTGCAAGTTCGGCGGCATTCGCTACACGGGACTCGGCACACAGCGGCTGGAGGCCGAGGTGCAAAGAAGATTTCCTGGTGTGCCCTGCCTGAGGATGGATACCGACACGATGCGGGGCCACGGCAGCCACCAGCGGGCGCTGGCCACGTTTCGCTCGGGCAAGGTGCAGATCCTGTTGGGTACGCAGATGATCGCCAAGGGGCTCGATTTTCCGAACGTCACGCTGGTCGGCGTCATCAATGCCGACACGGCCTTGCATCTGCCCGACTTCCGTGCGGCCGAGCGAACCTTTCACCTGGTCACGCAGGTAGCCGGCCGAACCGGTCGGGGTGAGAAGGGTGGACGCGTGCTCGTGCAGACCTACAGCCCGGAGCATCCGGCGATCCGGGCGGCGGTTCGGCACGATTTCGCCGCCTTTGCCGCCGAAGAGTTGCCGATCCGCGAGATGCTACAGTATCCGCCGTTCGCGAAGATGATCCGGCTGGTGATCCGCGGCGGCGAGGAGCGGATCACCGGCGAGTTTGCGGCCGATCTGGCCAAGCGACTGGAAGCGGCCCTATCGGAAGAAGGAGCCGCCGCCCGGCTCCTAGGCCCGGCCCCGGCCCCATTCGCCCGCTTGCGGGGCAAGTATCGCTTCCAGCTCCAGATCCAAGGCCGAGACGGCGACCTGCTACGGGCCGCCGTACGCCGTGCGACCACCGATTTGCGAGCGCCTGAGGGCGTTCAGTGGATCGTTGATGTGGATCCTTTGGATATGTTGTGAAGTAGTGGGCAGTGGGCAGTGGGTAGTGGGGAGTTTTCCAAATCGCGTTCCAATCCCAAATCCCAAATCCCAAATCCTCCTCTGGTGTCATCTCCGCAATTCTCGTAAGATACGCGGACTGGGGGGAATTTATCCTGTCGATCCGAGATTTCTATGTCGTACCGATCGATCAAACGTGTCTTGGGTGAAACCAGCCTGGAGCGGAAGTGCCGATTCCTCTTCGGCGGCTGTCTGCTGCTGCTGATTACGGTCAGTTTCTACCTCTACGGCAATGAGACCGAGAAGCTGGTCTACAAACAGAACAAGACGAAGGGGCGATTGTTGGTCGACCAGACGTTGGTCATGTTGCACTGGAACGTCCTGGAGACGCTCGAAGAGACCAAGCCGCTGGTCGACCGCGTGACCGACAGGCTGCGCAATGAGCAGTACGGGTGCAACTTCATCACGTCGGACAAGACGGGCGCCCTGCTGAAGAAGAAGTACCTCTACCTGCCGCCGACCCAGGAGGGCACGCAGCAACCCCCGCCCAGCGGTGAGACCGTTGCCGAGAACATGCCGCAGGTGGTGTTGAACAAACACGATCAGGCGGTGCTAAAGAGCTATCTAACCCCCGGCCGGCAGCAGCCGCTCGAACCGATGGATCGATTCTCGGCCGACCAGAAGCAGTATCACTACTACCAGCCGATCTACGCCGACGCGCAGGTCTGTGCTTTCTGCCACGGCAAGACCATGAAGGAGGCCCCGTTGGGACAGCTCGGCGGCGATGAAGTTGGCGGCGGCACGCTCCTGAACGAAGGCGACTTGATGGCCGTCATTGAAGTCATTATCCCCAACGGGCCCACTCAGGAGGATCTCAATAAGAACCGGGCGATCCTGCTGACCGCGGCCATCGCGACCGTCTTCCTGGCGATGGTTGCTTCCTGGGTGATCGTCCGCTACGTGATCGTCAAGCCGCTGCGACACCTGCGCGAAGTCAGCGACGCGATCAGCCACGGCA
>JABMRB010000712.1 GCA_013202865.1 Candidatus Nealsoniibacteriota bacterium
CCCCAAATCAAGAAAAAGTGTGCAACATTGCCGTAACCTCAACGATGAAAACACCTTACGAAGATGCAAAACAGCACGACTGTACACGCCCCACCAAGACGAGTCAAGGGGTCGCCTCGCCACGTAACTCACGTCGCAGCAACGACTTACGGCGACGCCCGACCGGCCCGGGCGGGAGCCGCTTAGGCTAGGGGCGGTGACAATTTCGGTTCGTGCCGATCGGCCACACCAGCCCGTCGGCGTAACCCCCGGCCGCAGAACACCTTACAGAAATCCACCCAACCCGGGCACAAGCAATTGTTGCACTTAGGCCCCCCAAACCCAGAAACAATGAACTGAGTTCGGGCCGAGAAACAGCGACCACCCCGGTGCCAAACCAAGTCTCCAGTTCGCAAAACGGAGAACGTTTCGCGAGTGGCTCGCCGGAGAGAATGACGGGCGTCCGGCCCATGAGGCAGCGTACACATTTCTGGCATCGTAGGATGTAGAACGGAACTTGTTCCGTTTGTAGTCGTGAAACGGAACAAGTTCCAGATTCCAGGAAACGGAACAAGTTCCGTTCTACTACTTACACCCGCCAACCGAGCACGGCCAATCCGGCCAACGCGCCCAGCAGCATCGCGATCGCACCCGGCTCGGGAACGGCAGCCGTCTCCGACGCTCTTCCGTGACACCTTTTCCGGTGCGTTGCACGCACCCTACGGGGGGCACTTCGCGCAGATCGGGCGGAATAGCTCGGTGCTTAGGTAGCGGTCGCCGCGGTCGGGGAGAATCGCTACCACGCTGCCGGAGTTGAGATCGCGGGCGATTCGCAACGCACCGGCCACTGCGGCGCCGCTGGACATGCCTACGAAAATGCCTTCGCGGATCGCTAGTTGACGGGTGACGTCGAAGGCCTCTTCGTCCTCGACCGTGATCTTCTCGTCGAGCATCGCGTGGCGACGTGCATCAGAACGGGTTCGTGTCGACCCGTTGCGGTACAGGGAAGAGGTGGCCGCAAAGACCCAGTTCGGCGGCGAGAATCCTCTCAGTGCGCTGAGGATACTGTACTATCTCGTTCTCAACGTCGAGTGGCGTGACGGCAGCTTCCACTTCACCGGCAACAACAAGATCACGTTTGATCTGATCTACCGTCCCTTGGAGCGTCGCGAGGAAAGCTACTTGGCGATATGGCTTCTGCGATCGAGAAACTTGCAGCGAGTGTCCCTCCCCAAGGTCAAGTTCTTGGCCTACAAACCGTTCGTCGACATTAGCGTGAACGCTCACTGGCGACACGCCGGCCGCAAGACAGAGGCCACCGATGACCTCGAAGTGTTGGCCAACTACATGTGCAACAGCGACCGCTGGGAACTGAACGAGTGGCTGCTCGAAGCCAGGGCAAAGAAAGTGAAGGTCGCTTACGATCCGCCGTCGGAAGAGTCGTACGGTTGCTTCAAGGTAAACTTGACGAAGATTGCCGGCGAGAAGCTCTTGCCGGTCGAACCCGATCTGACGGACATTTTCAAGTGGGGCAAGTCCTATTCTGCCCGGCTCTGGGCGCGCACGTAACCCACGATCGGCTCCCACCCCGCCACAGCCCCAGTGGCTTACTGAGGCCCAGGTGGGTCTAATTTCGGCGTTGCCCCCGGCCCGTTTTGGACGCCTATCGCCAATAGGCGATGCGCTGGACCATCTGAGTTCCCTGGTCAGCCATTTGCAAACCTCCAGGACATCGTCCCCGTGACCTACTATCCGCACGGGCAGTTCCCTGACTTGTACCCCAACGACACGATCGACGACACGTTCTCCTACACGATGATCGACGACAGCGGCCAGACAGATTCCGCCCAGGTCACCGTCACGGTCACCGGCGTGGCGCACGTCAGCGGGGCCACCGGCGGCGACGACACGATCACGATCGACGCGTCCGGCGCCACGATTGGTCTGACCATCGAGTCCGTGTCCCAGCCGACTCCGCCTTCCAGATTCGTGCTCTATTCCGACGAAGGAACCGACACGGTCACGATCATCGGATCCGGCAACGTCGACACGGCCATCCTGCTGCCATCGGTCGGGCAGATCAAAGACGGCAACTACCAGATCACCGTCGTCGAGGCCGAGAACATCACGATCGACGGGGGCGGCGGCAACGATACGGTGACCTTCTTCGATTCCCCTGGCGACGACCGGTTCGAGGCCAACGTGGAGACCGAGCCCAGTAGGCCGATGGAGAGTCGGATGTCGGACGCCGCGGACCAATGCCGCTTACAACTTCGAGAGCGCCACGGCCACGTCCGGCGCCGGAGGCTACGACCGGGCTTACTTGTTCCAGTCTGACGGAGAAGAAGAGGAGCAACCTGAGGTCGGCGTCGATACGGTCAGCTTGACTGTCAATTCCATACCGTATACGGCCCAGTCGTTCGATTCTGTAGCAGTCGCTTCCCAGGAAATGGCCACCCGGTTTACGGATTGGGACCTCTTCGATGCGATCCATCGCCAGTTGGGCCTGCTGCCGAGCGACGTCTTCACGTTGTCGCACGTCGAAAACGACCTGACCACGCTCTCGGCCGACAGCCAAAAGATCGATTCGCTCTACGGGCTCCAAGGGGAAACGAGTCTGCAATCGCTCTCGCTGATCCCCGGCGACCTGACCGTTGCACGGGCCGAGGCACCGGATCTCGCCCAGTTGGACGAGTTGACCGGCCTGACGAGCCTGACGTTGCAGGGATGCAATCTAACGGATTCGGACCTGTCCGCACTGGGCGGCCTCACCGCGTTGACGGGGCTCGAGTCGCTCGACCTGCGTCACAACCAAATCGTGGCCGATCTCCCGTCCGGCTCGCTGTCGGCATTGACGGCGCTGACGGACCTCGACCTGCGTTACAACCGGGTCAACGTGCTTCCGGCAGCCATCGCCGACCTGCCGGCGCTGGAGCAGCTCTATCTGTACGGCAACCCGATCGACTCGCCGAGCCCCCGCGCCGGGCTCGGGACGCTGGCCGGCAAGCTCGTGAACATCGACCTGCCGCCGGACCATCCCGACGAAGCCAAGTCGATCGAGGAACTGGCCGACCGGCTCTACGGCCTGCCGATCAAGATGTACGAATACGTGCTCAACACGATCGAATTCCAACCCTACCAAGGCGCCATGAAGGGCCCCTTGGCCACGCTGCAAACCCGCGCCGGCAACGACTGGGACACCGCCTCGCTGCTGGCGGCGTTGTTCGAGGAGGTGGGGATCAGTTCGGAATACCATTGGGGCCAGGTTGCCCAGCCCATTGAGACAATGTTGGACTACCTCGGTGTGCGCTCTACCGAGGCTGCCTACATCGTATTGGGGGATGCCGGCCTTGTGTCGGATTACCTGGATGATGAGTTCGAGAGTTGCGACGTGGTGGACGCGGAGTACTTGGGTTTCACTCGCGCCTGGCTGGCCGTAGAGCCCGTTGAAGGAGAGTGGTTCTACTTGGACCCGGCATGGAAACTGAGAGACCTCCGTCCCGGTTTGCCGAATCTCTTGGATGATCTCCCGTTCGACGACGAAATGGCCGAGCTTTATCTTTCCGAGCCGCGTGAAGAACTCGCTTACGAATTCTACTTGGATCAGGTTCGACAGTATCTTGCTACAGATCCCGACCTGTCCCATCTGACCGTCGCCGACGTGCCGTACAGAGGCCCAATTCGTACTGAGGTCGTTGATTCGCTGCCAACTTCTCTGCCGCATTCGGACGTCGATGAGGATAGCAGCAGTGATTATCCGACCATTCCAACAACGCGTCAACACGGCGTTGGTATCAGCCTTGCTGTGGTCCCAGAGTCTCCACCAACCATCGCAACGGCGACTTGGTCGCCGACTTCGGGGGAGACCACGCTGACCACCGCAGGCACGTTCCCGGACGCCGGGCCGATTGTGATCAATTGGTCGGGTGGACCACAAGCGTTCTCGCTTGCAGAGCGTTCTTCAGACACCTCAGTCATCGTGTCGGGAGACGCAAGCGGATCCATAGGCAAGTCCTTTTCCACGGTTCAGTTCACGTCGCTGCATGACCTCAGGGACATTGGCCTACAACGGATCACGATTCACCGCGACGATGCCGATCAGAAAATCAAGCTCTACCTTGACGGAGAGGTCGCCGCTACCAGTCAGATCGCTTTCGCGACCGAGACATCGATTCAGGCCGTAATCGAATACTTTCCAGGCGACGATCCATACTACCAATACGCTCAAGCATACACGCGATCATCGGACGACGTGTTAGCAATCGGCCTGGACGGCGCGCGCAGTTCTCATCGCAGTCGCTCACCGCAGCCCGGCGTGCGGTTAACGACGCTGCCCTCAAGAGGGCCAACGCCGTGTCGCCTGGAGATGAGGACATGGATCTGACAGGCGGGCTGCTTCACCTGGCCATGATGGATTACTTCTACGAAACCGACCGTGGCGAGGACGTGATCGGGGGTCTGACGGACGGAATCCCCATTTACAGCAATGTAGCCTCGGGCATCGCCAACGGCAACGTGACGCACGACGAAACCGACTTCAGCATCCCGAACCTCGGCGTCTCGTTGGGCTTCAGCCGGCATTACGACTCGTTCAATACCGTCCCGACACCGGCACACCCTGGTCCGACCGCGGAATGGGCGAAGGATGGTCGTTCTCCTATAGCGATCGGATCGAGCCGAGCACCGAACAGGAAGATCCGGAGGGCACGGTGATCTGGTTCACCTCCACCGGCGAGAAGCTGAAGTTCGAATTCGACGACGTCACCGGCAGCTTCATCACGCCCGAGTCGATCTTCGGCACGCTCGTCAAGGACGCGCCTACGTCCGGCTCATACACCTGGACCGACACCGCCGGTAACCAGACGGTCTTCGCATCGAGCGACCTGGGAACGGGCTTTGGCCGGCTGCAGAGTATCAAGGACCGGTTCAACAACGGCATCACGTAACCGTCCGGCGCAGCGCATTCTTGACGGGGCTGGTATCCTGGGGTTATTTGCGTTTAACCCCTGGGAGATGTTCAGATGGCGAAGAGTGTGGCCGAGAGGCGTTTGCGGCGGGATGGTGATAAGGAGCGGGCTTGGCGGGAGAGGATGGCCGATCAG
>JABMRB010000713.1 GCA_013202865.1 Candidatus Nealsoniibacteriota bacterium
CGGTGCCCGTGTTGCCGAAGTTAGCCCGCAACGCGGCCCAGTCGCTCAGCCAGACTTTCCCGTCGCCATCGGCGTCGCCACCCAGGGCGATGAGCAGATCGAGGTCGACGCTGGTCGTGACGTTCTCGGCGCCGGGGGGATTGACGTACTCGACCCCCCGCAGGAAGACACCCTGGCCGAGGTGCGCGCCGTTTTCCGGGCTGACGGACGCGAACCGGTGGTTCACCATCAGGTCAGTCACCTCGTCGAGCCGGCCGATGGACCCCTCGCCAATGCCGTTGTCGACGATCGTTACCGGCTCATCGGACCAGGAGTCGTTGGCGTCGCGATCATTCATGCTGCTAACCATCAACACCCCGTCAAGGCTCAGTTCGCTGCTACTACCGGCAAGGGTGATCGTGTCGGCGTCGCCCACTTGCCCGGCCACGCTCAGTTTGGCGTTGCAGGTCGCATCGGGACCTAACACCAGTTCGCTGTCGCCGAGGGTCAACGTGCCGCCGTCGCCGTCGCCCATATCGAGCACGGTGCGAACTTCCAATTCACCGTCGAGGGTCACGCTGCCGGCGAAGCTGGCGTTCTGGAACGAGTAGACGGCACCGCCCAGTGCCAGGCTGTTGACGCCGTCGGCAACGGTGAGATTACCCAACGTCACGCCGTCGACGCCGGCGTCGATCTGCGTGTCTTCGGTCACCGTCAGGTTGACCGTTTCCAGTTGCAGTTCCACCCCGACGACGGATGGCTCGTACAACTGGGCCACATCGTCCGGGGTGAGTGCCCTATCGTAGATGTGGAGTTCGTCGATCATGCCGATCCAATGGTTTGCACCGGCGACGTTTTTCGCTCCGATCAGGAACGCAGGGCCGGGAGATGGCGGTAGGTCGGTAGTACTCGTTGCGACCATCTCGCCGTCGATCCAGAGTTGGTTTTCCATGCCGTCGCGGATCGAGACCACGTGGTACCAGGTGTCTCGCGAGAAAGGGTCTGTAGCGACGGTTGCGGGGCCCGGATAACCACCCTGATCGCCAAAAAAATCACCGGAGGCTTCCTTGCCAAAGTGCATCCAATACGTGCCGCGATCTTCCCAAAACCCTGCGGCCGTCCGCCAGTCGTTGAGCCCCACGACGTCGGCGACCGTCAGCCACGCCGAGACGGAGTAGGCTTGCTGAAATCCTTCGCTGGAGGTCTCGATGTGGCTGTTTCCATCCAGCAGGAGCGCGCCGCCGAATCGGCCTTCCCAGGTATGGGCCGGAGTTCCGATCTCGGTGCGGGTGCGATCCGGTGTCGCGCTGTCGTAGCCGAGATCGGCGGGATCTTCGAATCGCCATTGCGAGACCAGACCGCCGGTGGGAACGATCGGAGTGGGGCCGGACAGACTGTCGATCGTGAACTTGCCTCCGCTGAGCGTCAGGTCGTTGCTGAGCCACGGGTTCGACGTGCCGGCCGCGAAGCTGTGGTTCTCGTCGATGCCGAACTTGACGAAACTCAACACGGTCAACGCTTCGTGGACGACAATCCGGTTGGTGCCCGTATCGAGCGTGCCGCCCCGCAATGACGCGGTGGTGACGTCCAGGTCGGCGGCCATGGTGATCGCACCGTCGTCGAGGTTCAACCGATCGGCCGAACTCGCGCCGGTGACGTTGACCGCACCGCCGTCGACGTTGAGATTGGTCACGTCGGCCACGATATTCAGTGTGCCGGCCCGGGCGTTCAGCGTGGTGATGGTCGTGCCAGAGACGTTTGCCGTGGCGCCGGTGACGTTGACCGTGCCGATCGTACCCAACGAACCGGTTGCGAACGTGGTCATCCCGGCCGTATTCACGAATTCGGCGTTAAGGGTCCCGCCGCCGGCGACACTCAGAGATCCGGCCGCGGCAACGGCCACTTCGTCCGTCACCGAGAGCACGCCGGACGCTGCCACGGTGATGCCGCCGTCGTCGATAAGCAAGTCGCGGGCCGCCTCACCCGGCGCCGCGGTGCTGACGACTACCGTATCGCCGTTGCCCACGCTGGCCACGGTCGCCTGGTCGGGAATCGCCGCGTCGTCGCTCCAGTTGCCCAGCATGGCCCAGTTATCGTCGACGTCGCCGTCCCAAGTCAGGCCGCCCGGAAGCGTCGCGGCGCGGACTTCCGCCAGCAGGAGGAAATCGCTCGTGTGCCCGATCGTAACTCGATCTGCGAGCACGTCCGCCGGCGGCGTGTATCGCCCGAAGGCTGCCGGATCGTCAAACGCCCCGGTGACGCCGTTGAAGCCGGTCACTTGATGCTGCTGCACGTCGCCATTGTAAAACGTGATGGTCAAGTCCTTGTGACGCGACATCTCAGCTTCAAACTGTGGGGCGACGATTCTGCCCCAAATGTCCAACATGATATTGTTGTGCGCCGCGTCGAAGTAGAGGTCTACGATACCTCCGGTGGCGTCGGTTGTGCAGTACACATTTTGGTTCCACCCCTGAGCCGGCGAGGTCAACGTCGGATCATCCGGGTTGTAGGCAAACGGGTCGTTCACCAAGCCGGCCTTGGTTGTCATCCCAGTTGCCCAGACGCGGGTGTCGGTCGTGTTTACCTCGTCTACCGTGAGCGGGATCTCTTGGTTGATGTAGACGGGAGGCGGAGGAGGCTCGTAGTCGCCGCTGCCAAACCGGAATTCGCTCCCACCGGGGTTGCCGCCGTTGCCGGTCAGATGCATGATGACGTACTGCGAACTAAATGGGCCGTCGGCAAACGTCTCCGGCGTGAGGATCGCGTCCGCCGTGTTCGACATCGTCACGATCTCATCGGCCGCCCGAGCTGGAACCGTAGGGCCGCCGGGGTCGCTGCTCTCGAACCAAAACTCGATTTGCGTCACTTTGTCAAGAGCGGCGTTGGTGCCGGCCCGCTGACTGAAGACGAACGAGTCCGCGGTGATCGAACTGCCATAGTCCATGTAGACCGTATGCGGCCCGATTCCGCCGCCGGCGTACTGATTGCCCAAGTTGTTGGTCGTGCCGATGTCCGCAGCGGTGATGGGGCCGTCAAAAAGGTTGCTCACCGCGAAGGCGCCACTGTACTCGGAGGACGCCTGGACGGTTGTCGGCGTGCCTAGCAGGACGAGATCGGCATGTGCAAGTGACGCCAAACCGCCGAATGCGAGAATCAAAACTGCGACACGCATGGTGAAGAAACGAACTCGAACCATGATTAACTCCTCCAGAGAAGTTCAAAGCACGTGTAGAAAGGTATGACAGAAACGAAGTTGCACTCAAAAAGTTCGCGACTCGAATCTGCCTCCTCGTGCTTGGGGAGAGAACCGGGATCGAATTCGGTACGGCCATGCCGCGACGCGCCCGGCAGCCTAAACCGACTGGGTTTTATTATGCTAGCTAGTGTCTGTCGGGAAAGTGATGATTTGGCGGTGGGCGCTGGAGTTTGTGGGCCGATCTGATGGGCAGAGGAGGCTTTGGGGGCGCGAAGATCGCTCGCGGGGCAAATGGCAA
>JABMRB010000714.1 GCA_013202865.1 Candidatus Nealsoniibacteriota bacterium
GTATCGGGTGCAGCGGTTGTTGGTTTGACGGGGACTGGGGATTGGGGATTGGGAGAATAACGACCCAATCCCCAATCCCAAATCCCAAATCCCTAATCCCTAATCCCTAATCCCTCCCCACTGCAAACCGGCCCGTCTTCAAGAACCGCAGCGTGTGCTGCTGCACCTTCGCGTCGTTCATGATAAACGAATGCAACACGGGCACCACGGCCGCATCGCGGGCACCGGCCAGACGCGTGTTGGCGACGCTGACGGTGCCGTCGTCGTCGCCGGGCAACAGCGGGTTGTACCCGGCGGCGTCTCCCTTGCCGCCGGCGATGATCGCGAACTCGAAGGCGGGCACAGCCAGCTTGTCTTTCAGCTTATCCCAATCCAGCCCGAGTTGCCGGACCGCGTCGCCGGTGACCACTTTCAAGACGTTGTTCTCGGCCAGCGCCAGCGCCGTGAGCGAACCCTGGTTGGGCGGCGCCAGCATCACGAAGCGTGTCAGCCGGGGTCCTTTGCCGTCGCCCGCCGCCTTTCGATCGCCCAGGTAATGCCGAATCACGATGTTCCCCATGCTGTGGGCAACGAAGCTGACGCGATCGATCCCGTTGAGGCCGTCGACGATCTTCGCCAGCGCCCGGGCATGGGCCGCGACGTCGCGCCGGGTGCTGGGGTAGCCGACGTTTAACACGGTGTAGCCGCCCTGCTGCCGCAGGTGCGTGCAGAGCTTGTCCATCGACGAGCGGGTGCGAAACAGCCCGTGCATCACGATCACGGCCTCGCCGCGCATCGGCGGCAGGCGACGCTCGCGCTTGATCTCTTCGAGCCGGGCAAGGCACTCGGCAAACGTGCCGGAGGCGTAGCGGACGTTCTTTTCGTCGAGCAGCCGGCAATGGTCGTCGAAGACGTTTCGCTGGATCCGCCATTGGTGGAAGAAGTGTTCGTCGGCCCAGAATTGATTTCCGCCGAGCGTCTGATTGGTAAGTTCGTGCAGCGTGGGCAGTTTCGGCGGCGCCGCGTGCAGTTCCGCCACCGCGATGATGCACGCGATGATCGCGAGCACGGCGGCGGTGTGGTGAAAACGTTGGCATGGCAGTAACGGTCGGTTGATTCGCTGAGATCTCATGCAAGTATTGTCCCGGAAACGGCCGTCTGCCGCAACGGCAATCGTGTTGTGGGGCAGGTTTCCAAGCTGCCCCAGGACATTTATTTCCAGGTCGTTTCTAAGCGGGATCCGGACGGCCACAACGTCGAAATCCGTGACCATTCGGCTCGCCCACGACGCCCACCCGCAGGGGGGTAGCGGTGGCGGGCTCGTGGCGAAAGAAGCGGCGTCAGAAACCGCCTGGCGGCACGGCTTTACGGGGTTTTGAATTACGAAATGGCAATATCGGACACCCCGGACAGAACTTACGTGCTGGAAAGGGGTTGCGGCGTAAGCGTCGGGAAAGGAACGATATTTGGGACCACCATCAACGACCTGCCTAGAGTTCTGGTCGCTGTGAGCCAGTTCTTGAGGAAATGGGACTGCTGCTCCTAAGCGACAGGGACATCGCTGGCCTTGTGGAGTTCTTGGCGAAAGGCGTATTGGGCTACCAGTGAAATCAACTTTGTGCGGTCAATCGGCTTGATCATAAAGTCGTCGCAGCCGGCATTGAGGCACTTGGCTCGGTCCGTGTTCATGGCGTGGGCAGTCAGTGCGATGATGGGGCCTGTATAACCCGCTTCGCGGAGTTTGTGGGTCGCATTGTAGCCATCCATAACCGGCATCTGCATGTCCATCAGGACTACGTCAAACGGCGTGCCCTCATCTCGTGCCGCCAAGGCAAGATCGCAAGCAATCTGCCCATTGTCTGCGAGGACAACCTCGGCCCCTGCCTTCTTCAGCAGAAACGCTATGAGACGCTGATTGTCGGGGCCGTCTTCAGCCAGCAGTACTCGGCAATCGAGTTTGGTCTCGGAAACGCCTGACGTCTCGTCGTCGGCTGAGATCTGAGCTTCAGTCGGGCTGTCAAGCAATTTCACATCGTCCAAGGGTCCCGTTTCGACCGTGACGGTGAACGTGCTGCCTTCGCCGATAGTGCTCTTGATGCCGATGTCGCCGCCGAGCTTGTCGGCCAGCCGCTTGCTGATCGTCAATCCCAACCCTGTTCCCCCGAACTTGCGAGTTGTGGATGTGTCTGCCTGGCTGAATGGCGTGAATATCTTGGCAATCTGCTCCTCGGTCAACCCAATGCCCGAATCGACCACCTCGAATTGCATCTTGGGCTCGTCGGACTCGGCATCCAGCAGGCGAGCCACCAGGCTGACTTTGCCAAGCTCGGTGAACTTGATAGCGTTGCCGGTGAGGTTGATGAGGATCTGCCGCAGTCGGGTAGGATCGGATTGAATACTCTGGGGTATCGGGCCGTCGAACTCGATTTCCAGGAGCAGGTTCTTCGCATTGGCCCGAACTCGCATCAGCGAGACTACTTCGGAAAGGATCTGGCACGGTGAGCACGTAATATGCTCGACTTCCAGCTTTCCGGCCTCAATCTTTGACAGGTCCAGGATGTCATTGATGAGTCCGATAAGATACTTGCCGTTAGTAGAAATGGTCTCGATGTGGATTCTATTCTGCTGGCGAAGTTGGCAGCTTCCATGTTCCACGCATTTCGAACAACACGTTAGACTTTCTTCGAGGACTTCCGAGAAACCCAAGACGGCCGTCATCGGCGTGCGGATTTCGTGGCTCATGTTGGCCAAGAACTCGCTCTTGGCCTGGGTGGCGGCCTCGGCGGCCTGATTGAGTTGTTCAAGTGCCAGGTTGTTACTCTCCAATACCTCGGCGTAGTCCTCGATCTGTTGCTCGGCTTGCTTGCGTTCGTTGATATCCACAAATGTTTCCAACAACGCGTCCTCGTTGTTGAGTGTGACGGGGATGACCGTCTTGAGAACGGAAACCTTCTTCTTGTCCTTAGTGACCAGTACACTCTCCACGTTGTTGATCTCCTGGCCCAAATCCATAACGGGGCACTTGCCTCCTTGGCTTAGGCAAGGCGTCTGGTGGCACTTCCGTCCCACAATCTGGTCCGCGGAGTCGCACTCCATCATGGCCAGGGCCGCCGCGTTCACTTGGCGAACCACCTTGTCCTTGCCGATGATCGCCACGCCGACCGGCATGGATTCCAGTATCTTCTCCAAGGTATGCCGCGAATGCTCCCGTTCCTCTTCGGCCCGTTTGCGTGCGAAGGCCCCACTCAGGGACCGTGCAATCCCATCGATGAGGCGACGTTCTTCATTCATAAAAGGCCCTTCATCCAATTCGGGGCGTTCTTGCAGGTAGTACACCTCCACGGAACCGCATTGCTTGCCATCAACGATGATGTCGCTGACTTGCTTCCACTCGGTTTCTTCAAACGGCTCGGTGACGAACTGTTTGCCTTCAAGCGTGATCCTTCCTCGCGTAATCTCGGGGTAATGCCAGCCGGGCGGGATTATCGCGACCACGTTGCGGAAGATTTCCTCCAGCGTCTCTCCGTTGAGAATGGACCTGGACACTTCGTAGATGCAGGTTTGTTCCTTGGCTCGTTCATTCATGTCGTGCAGCAGTCTCGTTCGCTCCTCCTCCGCCCGTCTACGCTCGGTCAGATCTCGCCAAAGGCAATGGAGTATCGTCCTTCCTTGATAAGGAATCGGCGTGAGCGAGACCTCCACGGGGAAGTCTTCGCCGTCTGCCTTTCGGTGCATCCATTCAAAGCGATGGAACCCCATCTCAAAGGCAGTCCCGATCATCTCATTTGCCTTCTCGAAAGAATTCATCCCATCGGGTTGCGAAGATGGCGAAAGCTCCGAGGGATGAGTCATTAGGAACTCCTCCCTGTTGGAGTATCCGAGCATCTGAGCCGTCGCTTCATTGCAGTCGACGAATGTCTCGCCGTCGATCAGCAGGATGGCGTCGCCGGACGTGTGCAGTACGTCCAGAAAACGTCTCTCGCTCTCCAGTAGCGATTCTTCGGCCTGTTTACGTGCGGTGATCTCGCATTGAAGTGTGTCAGTGCGTTGGGCTAGCTCGACCACATATCGGCGGACTGTCCACGCCACAAAAACGAACAACGCGAGAACACCGAGTATTTCGAGCATTACGAGCTGATGGAAGCGGCTCGTTTCGACGGCTATGGATTGCTGAATGGCGGTCTCTACGTCGTTCGCCACGTGGATCGCTTCCGCAAACACTTCGTCGTATTTCTGGTCAATGTCTGAGCCAATTGCGGAAGTCTCTTTCGCTTGCCACCGCTCGGCGGTGATTCTCCTGAACTCTGCCAACTTGCCTTGGACTTTGCGAACCACTTCCCGCGACGACGGGTCGCCCAAGGCGATAAATGACACCTCTCGGTTCTTCCCGCCCACCAGCATTGCCCGAGCGTACCAGTCAGCCTGATCCAAGTGCCGCCAAACATCCTCGATGTCTTCGTGCTGGTCGCCGCTGATGGCTTCCTCGAACCAGAGGTGGGCTGTAGTCAGTTCCAGCTTGACCTCCATGGCGGCATCCACCAACGGTGCATGCTGGAGGATTGACCTGTCGGCCGTGTGAAGAACGCCTCCTATAGCCACCGCAGTTATGACAGCGGCACCTGCCAGTGTCAGATATACTCGGCGGGCTGATTTGTCGGTCATCACAACGTCTCGCAATCCATAAAGATGAACACTGTTGTCCTCCACAACACGACCCTCGCCGGAAGATGGAAACCGTCTTCCGGGTGGTGATTGTGGCTCCATGGGAACCATGCACATTCATCACAAGGAACCTGGTACAGTACTCACCACAAGACGGTCGCGGATTTCCCCAATGGTAAAGAATAGGTTGCCCGCACGTACGCGGGGCAGTGATTGGGAGCAGATTATTACGGCTATGCCGGTCATGTGGGGTAGAAGTTGAGTTTGTTGGCCACAAAATGGGAGAGGGGGCCGAGGAACTGAGGAAAGTTCAACCTTCAGGAAACACGAAAACCGTATCACAGCCGGAATGCGGATTCCCCGGGAGACGATAACCGGACTTGCGGGACGCCGTAGCTTGGCCCGGATTCCGAATAACTCATACATTTCGCGGGATGCGTCAGAAAACGACCGTATTTCGGGACTCTAATCGCCATTCGCCTCCAACGTCGCACGTCTGCCTTGTGGGCGACGCCGAGAGCGAATCTTGCCGATCCGGCTAACCTCCCATGGCCCGAGAACGCCCCTGGAATTCCTGTCGCCGACGTAGTGACTTGTACACTGCATGAGAACCGCCTTCTTCAACACCTGCTAACGCTACCTTAATTCACGCCAAAATTAGATCTTGCGACAACAGCCGCGTGCGGCTTAGCCGTTTCTCGCACGACGCTGCGAAGCCGCAAGCGGCGACTACACCGAATATGGCCGACGCAACCTCGCACCGACGGCCACCAGCAGATAGACGACCCCGGCCAGTACCACGATTACCGAGCCGCTGGGCAGGTCGGTCGAATAGCTCACGCCCAGTCCCGTGGCTACGAACGCTGCACAGCAGACGGTCGCCAGGACCATCATCTGCCACAGCCGGCGGGCGAAGTGGCCGGCGATGGCGGCCGGCAGCGTTAGCAGCGCGATCACCATCACGATGCCCACCACCGAGACCAGCAACACGACCGTCAACGCCGTCAGACACAACAGCAGCAGGTAGAGCAGCTTCACCGGCACGCCGCGAAGCTCGGCAAACTCCTCGTCGAAACAGATCGCCAGGAACCGGTTGTGTAGCAGCACGGCCACGCCGACGACCAGCACGTCGAGCACGATGATCAGCCACAGGTCGTGCCGCGAGATCAGCAGGATGTTGCCGAACAGGTAGCTCATCGGGTCGACGTAGCCGGGCACCTTAGCCAACAGCAGCAGCCCGACGGCCATGCCGATCACCCAGATGGCGCCGATCACGGTGTCTTCGCGTTGCCGGGCGTAGAGGCTGACCAGTCCGACGGTGATTGCCGCGGTGAGCGCGGCCGCGACGGCCCCGTAAAGCGGCCGGCACCAGGTCCAGCCGGCCACCGTTTGCAGGTAGAGCGCCGCCCCAATGCCGCCGAGCACGCAGTGGGAGATGGCCGCCGCGATGTAGCTGATCCGCCGCGTGACCACGTAGGTGCCCATCACGCCGAAGGCCACGCTGGCCAGCAGACCGGCCGCCAGCGCATAGCGGACGAAGGGGACGTCCGGGTCGGCCAGTGCGTCGAAGAA
>JABMRB010000715.1 GCA_013202865.1 Candidatus Nealsoniibacteriota bacterium
GCCGTGTATTCACGGCGGGCTGAATACGGCAACGCCACCCCGCCGTGTATTCACGGCGGGCTAAATACCGCCCCACACGCCGCGAGGGAGCCATGAACGGACCAACGTTGTTCGCTACGGACGTCGACTGGGACCGAATCGGCTCGAACTTCTGGTTCCTGATGGAGGACACGCTGCCGGAGACTTTTGACTTTGCGGGCCAGTTTCTCGTGTCGGTCCTCCTCGGCGGCGCCCTGTTTCTGATCGCCGGGTTCGTGCTCGGAATCGTCGCCTACCTGTTGCTGCGTCGATGGGGCTGCTTCCGCTGCGACTATGATTGGTATCGCTACGTCGGCTGGGCCTGGGCGGTGCTGTTTGCGATCTCGTTCTCGCTGGGGGCCGGCTACGGGGGGTTGTGGTTCGGCGGAGGCCGGTGCGTCAAGAAGCACATCACCGAGCACCGCGTGATTGAGCGGATTGTGGTGAACCTCTATTGCGCGATCGCCCTGGACATGGCCGACACGGAGCTTCGCGACGGCGACCGGCTGGAGGCCTTCGACAACGTGCTGGCCGATTCTCAGGCCTTGCGCCGGCTGAGCGAGAAGGACTTCAAGAGGTCGGTCCACAAGACGGCCCAAGCACGGGCCGATTCCTGGTACGCCAAACTGGGCGCCCTGGCATTGGCGAAACTGATCACCGACAAGGCCGACGACCTGGCCAACGAAGAAGGCGTCGACGTCCGTGTGCTCGTGATGGCCGTGCAGGAGCCGGAGAAGATCGACGCCTATCGCAAGGAGCATCCCAACGGCAATCTGGCCCTGGCGGCCGCGTCGCACCATCTCGAGACGATTCGCGAGCAGGCCGTCTCGCTGGTCAACAGTGCGGTCTACAGCAATCTGGCCGCCGGATTGGCCGCCGGCGTAGGCATCCCGGCCGTGCTCCTGGCCCTGTTCCGCCTGATCCTCTGGTGGATCGAACGCAACCGGAAAGATGTTAGCGGGTGATTTCCCCGGCGAGCCGCGGGGCTTGCCCCCGCGCTTTCGTCGCGCCGGGATAAACCCGGCGGCTCGCTGACGGTTCGCGTCGCGCAACCAACCCGCCGTGTATTCACGGCGGGCTAAATGCTAGCCGCCAAAGATATCCGCCAGCCGCAGGCGGAAGCCGGGCAGCAGATCGCCGCCGGTCAGTTCGTCGTCTTTGTTGTGCAGGACCGTCTGTTCGCCGACCCGGTAGACGGCGGCGGTCCGGCGTTGCGGGTCGATCAGCCAGACCACCTGACAGCCGGCGTCGAGCCACTGCTGCACCTTGTCGAGGACCTCGCCGGCACGGTCGCCCGGTGAGAGCACTTCCACGGCCAAGTCGGGAGGGCCTTGGAAGAACCCGGGCGTCGGCCCCGAGGGAACTCGATCGGCCCGTACAAAACCCACGTCGGGCGCCCGCACCGTGTCCGGGTCGTGCCCGATCTGGAAGCCGGTTTCCGCACCGGTGATCGTGCCTAGTCCATGCTCGATGACGAAGCCAGTCAGATAGTAACCCACGATGTTTGCGATCGATCCGTGGTCAAAACCGCCCGGCGTCATCATGATCAGCTCCCCGCGCACGAGTTCACACGGCCCCAAGCCGGGGGTTTCCAGCAGATGTTCCGCCGCGACGACCTGTTGTGGTGTGGTGACCATGGCAACCAACTATGCTACCCGCGGCAGCCGCGATTGTCAAGACACGCGACCGCCGGATCTCGACGACGTCGGCCGCGCGCTACTTCGACTCTTCCGCTTCGTCGCTCTCGTCCTCGACCGGGCCGAGCAGCTTATCGAGCTGTTCGTTGAGCCTTTCGCCGCGGGCGCGGGTGGAAACGACCTTGCCGTCCTTGCCGACCAGGACCATCGTGGGGATACCCGTCACGCCGTAGTATTTGGCCGTCGGGCTACGACCTCCCTTGTCGTGGACGATGGTCCAAGGGAGTTCTCTCTTTTCGATGAAGTCCTCCAACGCCTCACGGTCGCGGTCGATGCTGATCCCCACGATCTCGAAGCCGCGATCGTGATAGGCCTCGTATTGCTTCTTCATGTTGGGGATTTCCCCGAGGCAAGGCCCGCACCAGGTGGCCCAGAAGTCGACCAGCACGACCTTGCCGCGGTAGGAGTCCCAGTCGAGCGCGTCGCCGTCAAACAGCACGCCCTCCACCTTCATATCCTTGCCCAACAGCGTCAGCCGCCGCAAGACGGCTTCCATGAGTTCCGCCCGCTTGGCCACCTGTTCGTTCTCGCTCTTGGCAAGCAGCTTGCCAAACGCCTTGTAGGTCTCGATGGCCAGCTTGGTGTTGCCGCCGCGCTCAGTCGCTTGAGCAGCCGCCATCGCCAAGGCCGCGTCTGCCGGGCCGATCGACCCTTCGGCCAGAAGCGTCTTGACGGCGTCAATCGTCTTGCTCAAAGCCTCGGGCGACTGAGCGAACATCAAGTTCACCTTCAAGGCCGTGCGGGTCTGCTCGTGATCGGGCTTGCCGGCGAGGATCTTGCTGGCCGCTTCCTTCATCGCCGCGATCGCCTTGACGCGGGCTTCGGCATTCGGCGGCCGAGTGCTGAGCACACGCTCGATGAACTCAGCCAAGTCGCCCGGCGTGCCGTCCGGTACGGCATAAGGATCCGCCGGCTCGGCCTCGTCGGGCTGAGCTGCCGGCTCCGCCGGTGCTTCGGCCGCCGTCGCCCGGTCCACCGCCAGCGCGGCAATCACTACGCCCAACAGCACGCCCGCCACCCAATTACGCATCAACTTCCACAACATGTCACATTTCCTTCCGTCGATAGAGCATTAGCTGGATAAACTTCAATTTCCCGGCACGGTGAAGCCGGTAGCGTACCAGAAAAACAGGGCGGTGCCAACGTACCCCAGAACCATCGACACGGCCGCACCGATCTTCACGCCTGCCGTTGCCGCGTCGATGTCGACCGTCGCCGGGCCAGCCTTTCTCGCATGGGCGAACCATACGCTGCGTTGAAAGATGACCTCTTCGAGGTGGGTTCGCCGGCCCGGCTTGGCTCGGTGTGGCTCCGGGCCGGTCGGCTCAACGACCGGGGCCTCGTTCGGATCGTACGCCGCCCGTCGCTGGGGGTCGCCCAACACCTCGAACGCGGCCTGTACCCGGTGGAACCGACGCAGCGCCTCCCGGTCGCCCGGATTGAGGTCCGGATGACACCGACGCACCGATTCCCGATAGGCGGAGTGAACTTCCGCCTCGGTGGCATCGACGTCGACGTTGAGGACTTGATAGTGGTTTTCCATGGCGAGCAACTGTCTTCCATGGCTATTCTAGTCGGGCCGCGACCGGATTTCAACAAGCTCTGGTCGCTCGCACCACGCCCGGGTAGACGTCCAAATCGAGGTTTTCCGTCAGGCCGGCCCGGAGACGCTCGACGGCGATGGCACCCATCACGGCGTTGTCGGTGCATAGCCGGATCGGGGCGATGTGAAGTTCGACGCCATGCCGGGCGGTTTCTTCGGCCAGACGCTCCCGGAGCCGGGCATTGGCCGCAACGCCCCCGCCGACGCAGAGCGTTTGCAGCCCCATCTTGCGCAACGCGGCCATCGACTTCGCCACCAGGCAGTCAACCACGGCCTCCTGGAAACTGGCCGCGACGTCGGCGACCTGCTGCTCGGCGAGTTCGATCTGGCTGAAGTCTTGCCGCCCGGGACCGACCAGCTTGTAGCGGACCGCCGTCTTGAGACCGCTGAAACTGAAGTCGAGCACGTCGTCGTCGCCGAGCAATGCCCGAGGGAATCGGTAGGCCTTCGGGTTGCCCTTCTCGGCGGCGCGTTGGATGGACGGTCCGCCCGGATAGGGTAGCGAGAGCATGCTGGCCACTTTGTCGAAGGCCTCGCCGGCGGCGTCGTCGATGGTGGCGCCGAACAGCTCGAAGTCCAACGGTCCGGTGCAGCGATACAGACACGTATGGCCGCCGCTGACGATCAGTCCGACGCAGGGAAACACGTCCTTCTCGGCCGCCAGACGGCAAGCGTAGATGTGCGCCTGGAGATGGTTCACGGCGATCAGCGGCACGTCGAGCGTCACGCAAAGTGCCTTGGCCGCCACGAGTCCCACCAACAGCGAGCCGGCCAGCCCGGGCGTATTGGCCACGGCCACGGCATCGAGGTCCTCCGGCTTCAGCCCGGCCTGACGCAGCGCCTGATCGACGACCGGCAGGATACGTTCGAGGTGTGCCCGAGACGCGATCTCCGGCACGACGCCGCCGAATCGCCGATGCAGTTCATCCTGCGAGGCGACCACCGAGGCGAGCACGTCGAACCGATCGGTAACCACGGCCGCGGCCGTCTCGTCGCAGCTTGTCTCGATCGTGAGAATGTTCATCTGAGTGGTTCTTCCGGAAACTTGGTCGCGCACTGTGAAGAATCGTCATTGTAGTTCACCATCGGATGCAAACACCCATCGTGAAGAAACCACAGATTACACCGATGTCACGGATAGAATAGGCAGACCAGGGCATTACGCCGCTTCACATCCGTGCTATCTGTGTAATCCGTGGTTCGGAGACCAATCCCAAATCCCAAATCCCAAATCAAAAATCTCAATCGGCCCGTGCCAACTCGCCGGTGAGGTAGTCGACGGCCATTTGTAATTGGCGGTCGACGAAGGGCGGGTCTTCAATCAGATTGGGCTTTGCGTCGTCTTCTTCCGCGGCGTCTTCTGAAGGGGCTTCCGATGGCGCCGCCGAGTCGCCCTCGGCCGGTTCTTCTTCAGCCGGTTCTTCAGCAGGTTCCTCAGCAGGCTCCTCAGCAGGCTCTTCCGACGGTTTCTCAGCAGGTTTCTCAGCAGGTTTCTCAGCAGGTTTCTCAGC
>JABMRB010000716.1 GCA_013202865.1 Candidatus Nealsoniibacteriota bacterium
AAACATGTTTTACATGGTTGCCATTACAGCCGGCGCCGCTTTAGTGCTGACGCCATTGGCAGGCAAACTTGCCTGGAAGTTCAGCGCCGTTAGCCGGCCGGACGGCCAACGCAAGTTGCACGCCCAGCCCACTCCCCTTTGGGGTGGCGTCGCGTTGTACATCGCATTGCTCCTGGGGATGGCTACCTGTTTGGTGATCCTTCCGGGTGCCACAAACTTGATGGCGCTGGCGATTGCGATCGGATTGTCGGCCGGCATCCTCTGCCTGTTGGGATGCTGCGACGACATCCTGGAAATCAATGCTCGCTGGAAACTCCTCGGCCAGGTGCTTGCAACTCTGCCGATCGTGGCTGCCGGATTCTACGTCGAGCGGCTCACGTTGTTCGGATTCACCGCTGAACTGGGCTGGCTTGCCGTGCCCTGGACGATTGGCTGGCTGGTGCTCGGAATCAATGCCCTGAATCTGCTCGACGGCATGGACGGATTGGCTTCGTCGGCCGGGGTGCTGATTTCGGTTGCCATCGCGATCATTGCCGCCTCGCAGGGCCATGCCGCAGTCGCACTGCTGGCACTGGTATGTGCCGCCGCGATTGGCGGTTTCCTTGTCCACAATCTACCCACCGCCCGAATCTATCTCGGCGACTGTGGCAGCACGGTAATCGGACTGGTGCTGGCGCTGTTGGCAATGCTGGCGTCGAGTTCGACTGCGGGAACCGCCAACCTAACCGTTGCAGCAGCGATCATGTTCCTTCCGCTTGCCGACACAGGGCTGGCAATCGCGCGACGAACCTTGCAGGGACACAGTTTCATGGTGGCCGACCGTCACCACGTGCATCACCAACTTCTCGATCGAGGACTGAACGTCTGGCAGGTGCTCGGGTGCCTCGCTACGTTCTGTCTGGTGACCCAGGCTATCGCTTGGCTGGCGATCGCGCCCGGCCGAGAGATCTGGGCAGAGATCTGGACCTGGACGGCCCTGGCCGCGATTGTGGCCGTGTCGATCGCCATGCGGGTCGTCGGACACAGAGAGTGGACGCTGGCAAGGCGGTTCGCCGTTCGGATGATGTCCAGGACCGTTGCAGCAGTACTACGACAACCTCTCGCGGCCGGGTGGCGTAACCACGCGGAGATGGACGACACCGGACGGTCCATACTCGTCGCAGACCAGCCCACAAGCCTCTCTGTTTCTGGTTCCCACAGCTCTTTGCCCGCCGCACGAGACCGGCATACCGCCGCCGTTGCTGCCGAATCGGGCGTCCAAGGAAAAGCGGCCTAGTTTGTAGCTGGATTCGCAATTATTCAGTCCCCGCTGAATCCGTCTGAACTCCGGTTTCATCTGGAACCGGCGTAGGTTAGGGCCCCACAGTCTGGATTCTTGCGAATCCAGCTACCACCCTGCATTCTTGGTGGTACCTCGTCACCCCCGAGAACCTGCCTAGATTGCGTTTCTTGCGAAAATTGACTATAATCGTTATCAGTATACTGTCGTGGCGTCTTGACACGCGACATGGAAAGCAACGGACAGCGGGGCCGACGAGGGCATACCGCAGCGGAGGTGTTGGATGAGAGACTTCGGTAACAAACGAGATGGTCGCACCCGTTTGCGACGCGGCCGCGGGTCCCGTGGTACGGAATCGATCCGTCCGCGGCGGCTGACGATGGAACCGCTCGAACCTCGCCGCGTGTTGCAGGGCGGGCCGTTGATCAGCGAGTTTATGGCGATCAACGACCACGGCCTGAAAGACGAGGACGGCGACCGTCGCGACTGGGTCGAAATCCACAACCCGACCTCGGCCCCGATCGACCTGGAAGGCTGGTACCTGACCGACAACGCCGACAATCTAACAAAATGGACGTTTCCGCCGCGATCGGTCGCCCCGGGTGAGTATCTGGTCGTGTTTGCCTCGAACAAGGACCGCACCGCCTCAGAGTTGCACACGAATTTCAAGCTGGCCAGCGACGGCGAATACCTGGCCCTGGTCGAGCCGGACGGCACTACCGTGGCCCATGCGTATACGCCCCGGTATCCCAACCAGACGGCCGACGTTTCCTACGGCTTGGCACCGGGTGAGGCGGAAGTGTTGGTGCGCGAAGGGGCAAGGGTGTCGCTGGCCGTACCCACGGCCGACGACGCAGCGTTGGGTACGACCTGGACGGAGCCGGGGTTTGACGATGCGTCCTGGTCGGAGTTCGCCGATTTCTCGCCCGTGTTGATTACCGAGGCAGCGACCGGTGCTCCCGACTACGTCGAGATCCAGAACGTTTCTTCCGAGGCGGTCGATACGTCGGGCTGGGTCGTGGCGGTGAACAATCCGTTGCCGGACTACGACATCAATAAGGCACATCCGACGTACTGGCACATGGACGCCTCCATCGCGGCCGGCGAGGTGCTCTACCGGACCAACGCCCCGGACGACAACTTCTGGGGCGACGAGTTCGTCTGGAGCACGCAGGGGCCGGGGTGGGTGATGATCGTCGACGAAGTGGGCACCGTGCAGGACTTCGTCGTCTGGGGCTATGGGCGTTCGAGTATCGATTCGTTTCGCACCGAAGTCAACGGTTTCACGATCACCGCTGCCGACATCTGGAAGGAAGACGCCGTTAAGGCAGGGGGAGGCCGGGACAATTCCTTGCAGCGCCACGGCACGGCCGATCACGACCACGCGTCGGATTGGGAATTCGTCGTACCGCAGTCGAAGGGAGCGCCGAACGAGGACCTCACCATTGGCGTCCCCACGTCCCCGACCACCGGCCTCGGGTTCAGTTTGCCCCCGTCGGACTTCGGCGACGCCGTACAGACCGACGTCACGGGCGAAATGCACGGCACCAATGCGTCGCTGTGGACGCGGATCGAGTTCGACGTCCGGGACGTCGCGAATCTCAACACGCTCACGTTGCAGATGAAGTACAACGACGGATTCGTGGCCTATCTCAACGGCGAGAAGGTGGCCACGGACAACGCCCCGTTGACGGTCGCGTGGAATTCCGCCGCCACGGGCTCCCGCGACGTGCTCGAATCGTTGGAGTATGAACTGTTCGACGTCAGTTCGTACCTTGGCCTGTTGCAGCCGGGCGCCAACGTGCTGGCCATACACGGGCTGAACTTCGCCGCGTCGGACAACGACTTCCTCATCCTGCCGAAACTGGTGGCCGGCAACAGCCGGGGCCCGGAGGATTTCTTCACCACCCCCACGCCCGGCGAACCCAACGTGCCCCGCTCGGTCGTGATCAACGAAATCCATTACGACCCGGACGTGAAGACCGAGCCGGTCGAGTTCATCGAACTGCACAACGCCGGCGCCGTCTCGGTGGATCTCTCCCACTGGACGCTCCGCGGCGGAATCTCTTATGATTTTCCGGAGGGATCCTCGCTCGGGGCGGGTGAGTACGTCGTGATTTCGATCGACCCGGATGCCTTGCAGGCGAAGTACGGCGTGGCGTCGCTGGGACCGATGATCGGGCGGTTGAACAACGACGGCGAGACGGTCGTGCTGCGCGATACCAGCGGCTTCAAGCAGGACGAGGTCGACTACAAGCTCGGCTTCCCCTGGCCGACCGTCGGCGACGCACCGGGCTACTCGATCGAGTTAATCCACCCGCTGCTGGACAACGGTCTGGGCGGCAACTGGCGATCGTCCCTCGCTGCCGACGGCACTGCAGGACCCACCCCCGGTGCAGCCAATTCGATCTTCGCAGACAACGCGCCGCCGCAGATGCGCAAGGTCACCCACACGCCCGAGATGCCCGCTTCCGGGGAAGACGTGACGGTAACGATGAAGGTCACCGATCCGGACGACGTCGCCGGTGTGACGCTAGCCTATCAAATCGTCGAGCCGGGCGACTATATCAATCTGGCGGACGCCCGCTACGAAGATCCGGCGTGGTGGACGACGCTGCCGATGGTCGACGACGGCAGCGGCAGCGACGTCGAGGCCGGCGACGACGTTTACACGGCCGTATTGCCGGGTACGATCCAGCAGAACCGCCGGTTGATCCGCTACCGTGTCACGGCAACCGACGACGATGGCGCGTCGGTGACGGCACCTTATGCCGACGACCCGCAGCCGAACTTTGCCTACTACGTCTACGACGGCGTGCCCTCGTGGAGCGGTTCGGCCCGGCCCGGCGTCGAGCCCGTGATCGAGTACAGTTCCGAAATGCTGACGAGCCTGCCGGTCTACAGCCTGATTACGAAGCGTCAGGACCACCTCAACGCACTCTCCGTGCCGTACCGGTGGGGGCAGCCCGACCAGCAGCGACCGACGACCAGTCCGGACTGGTCCAACCTGTACAAGTATCCCGGCGCGCTGGTCTACGACGGAGTGGTGTACGACCACGTCCGCTACCGGCCCCGCGGCGGCGTCCATCGGTTCAAGATGGGCAAGAACATGTGGAAGTTCGATTTCAATCGGGGGCATTACTTCCAAGCCATTGACGACTACGGCAACCCGTACGACGTCGCCTGGGATAAGATGAACTTTTCGGCGATCATCCAGCAGGGAAATTTCAACCAGCGCGGCGAGCAAGGGCTGTTCGAGTGGGCCGGGTTCAAGCTGCACAATCTGTCCGGCAACGCGGCCCCCAACAGCAGCTTCGTCCATTTTCGCATCGTCGAAGACGGCGACGAAGGCGGACCCGACCAGTTCAGCACCGACTTCCAGGGCCTCTATCTCACCATCGAGCAGCCCGACGGGCGACTACTCGACGAGCACGGACTGCCCGACGGCAACTTCTACAAGATGGAGAGCGGCACGGGAACGCTCAATAACCAGGGGCCCACCCAGCCGTCGAATAAGTCCGATCTGAACGCTTTCATGAACGGTTACAAGAGCAACCCCAACGCCGACTGGTGGAGAGCCAACGTAGACCTGGACGACTATTACAACTTCCGCGCGATTGCCATGGCAATCCACGACTACGACATGCACGCCGGAAAGAACTACTTCTATTACCACAACCCCGAAACCGACAAGTGGTCGGTACACAATTGGGACCTCGATCTCTGTTGGAGTACCACCTACAACGGCGGCGGCGGACAAGGGCCCCTCTACGACGACAGCCCCTCCGTCCATCTGCTGAATATCCCCGAACTCAGGCTCGAATACAACAACCGGGTCCGCGAACTCGTCGACCTGTTGTTCAACCTCGAGCAGACCGGGATGATGCTCGACGAATGCGCGTCGTTCATCTATCAGCCCGGGCAACCTTCCTTTGCCGACGCCGACGCTGCCGTCTGGGACTACAACCCGATCGTGACCTCCAGCTACATCAACACGAGCAAGACCGGGCCGGGTTGGTTCTACCGGAATTCGGTTACGCCGCCGGGGCGGTTTGCCGGCATGGTCCAGCGGGAGAAACTGTACGTTCAGAACAAGGTCAACGGGTATCTGGCCGGTCAGGACTACGCCTTCGATCCCAAGGTCGCGTCCGACGAAGGGCAGCAGCCCCACACGCCGACGATCACGTACACCGGCCCCGCCGGCTATCCGATCGATGAGTTGCACTTCGAGACCTCGACGTTTAGTTCCTCGCAGAGCACGTTCGCGGCCTTGCAGTGGCGCATCGCCGCGGTGACCGATCCGAACGATCCGGCGTTCGATCCCACGCTGCCTCGCAACTACGAGATCACTTCCACCTGGCAAAGCGACGAGATCGCCGCGCTGAACACCGCGATGCGTATCCCCGGGCAGGATCTCGACCCGGACGAACTCTACCGTGTGCGGGTGCGGATGAAGGACGCACTCGGGCGATGGAGCCACTGGTCCGACCCCGTGCAATTCGTCTCCAGCACGCCCGCCGGGCCCACGCCCGACGCCCTGTTGATCACGGAGATCAACTACCACCCCTACGAACCGACGGCCGCTGAACTGGCGATCAACGGCGACTTCGACAAGAACGCCTTCGAGTTCATCGAGTTGACCAACACCGGCGGTGAGGCGCTCGACTTGTCGTATATGGAGCTGCGCGGCGGGATCGAATACACGTTCCCACCCGGCACCATGCTGGCGGCCGGCGAGCGGATCGTGGTCGTCGAGAATCCGCTGGCATTCGAAGCCCGTTACGGCGCGGACGTCAACACGATCGGACCGTACGACCAGCGGCTCAATGACGGCGGCGAGCTGCTCTCGGTGCTGGACGTTTACGATCGCACGCTGTTCGAGTTCGACTATAACGACGAAGGCGACTGGCCCGGCCGCGCCGACGGCAAAGGAGCCACGCTCGTGCTGGCCGATCCGGACGCTGTGCCGACCGACGCGCTGCTGCGAACCGACTACATGAACCGCGGCGAGAACTGGATGGCCAGCGTCCGCTACGGCGGCACGCCGGGCGAAGACGCCGAGCCGGCCGTCGGCGTCGTGGTCAACGAGGTGCTCTCCCACACCGACTGGCCGGACGTCGATACGATCGAGTTGCTCAACACCACGGCCGGGCCGATCGACGTCGGCGGGTGGTACCTCAGCGACCAATGGGGCTGGGACCCGACGTTCGCCACCGGCAACTACAAGAAGTATCGCATTCGCACCGACAAACCGAGCTTGACGACGATCGCGCCGGGCGGATATATCAGCTTCAGCGAGAGCGACTTCAACCCCACACCGCTAGCGCCCGAGCCGCACCACTTCGCGCTCGACGCCGCCCGGGGCGACGAGGTCTGGTTGATGAAGGCCGACGCGTCGGGCGAGCTGACCCACTTCGCCGATCTGGCGGAATTCGGCGCCCAGGCCAACGCCGAGTCGTGGGGACGCTGGCCCAATGCGACGGGGCGGTTCTATCCGATGACCGAGGCGACCTCAATGGCCGACAACAGCGGCCCGCGACTCGGCTCGGTTGTCCTCAGTGAGGTTCATTACAACCCGGGCACCGAAGCCGGCGCAGACGACTTGGAGTTCGTCGAAATCCACAACACGGCCGACGCGACGGTGGGCCTGGCCAACTGGCGGCTTCGCGGTGAGGTTGATTTCAACTTTACGGCCAGTACCAACCTGCCGTCCTACGGCGCGATCGTCGTCGTGGCGTTCGATCCGTTGGCCGAGCCCGAGAAGCTGGCCGCTTTCAAGAGCCACTACAACGTCTCGTGGCCGATCCGCATCGTCGGGCCCTACGCGAACACGCTCGACGACGAGCACGGCCGCGTCCGGCTCCAACGGCCCGACGAACCGCCGATCGAAGAGCCCGGCTTCTTCCCCGGGCTGCTTGAAGACGAGGCGACGTACCGCAACGACACCGGCTGGCCGATCGGAGCGGACGGCCGGGGCGACTCGCTTCATCGCACGGACGTCGACACTTGGGGCAACGACGTCGGTAGTTGGACGGCTGCCGTGCCCACGCCCGGCGAGGTGTCGTTCGTGACGTCGCCGCACGTGGCCGGACGGTTTGTCTTCTACAACAATTCGCCCTACAGCGACCCCGCTGCCGGCGGCACTGACAACGCCATCGCGCCGGACAAGGCGGCCCTATTGCCCGGCACAGCGTCTTTCGCTGCCGGCGGCACTGTGGCGAGCTTTGCCAACTACACTAGCTTCGACCGCGGAATCAACGGCCTGATCATCGACCTCGGCAGTCTGCCCGAGGGCGTGACGCCGTCGGCCGCCAATTTCGAGTTCCGCGTGGGCACCGACGACCAGCCGGACGAGTGGAGCCCCGCCCCGCTGCCGACGGACTTTACCGTCCGCGAAGGAGAGGGTACCGTGGGGGCGGATCGGGTGACGTTCACTTGGGCCGACGGGGCGATCCGTAACCAGTGGCTGGAGGTGACCGTCTCGGGCGCCGCCCTGGGGCTGGCCTCCGACGACGTCTTCTACTTCGGCAACGCGGTGGCTGAGGCGGGCGACCGGACGACGCACGCCCAGGTTACCGTCGCCGACCTGTTACTGGC
>JABMRB010000717.1 GCA_013202865.1 Candidatus Nealsoniibacteriota bacterium
ACGTGCAGCAGGATCTCGTCGAGGAACAGCAACACGGAAGAGATCTTGTCGGCGATCGTTTCGGTCGGATGAAAGTGCCCGGCGTCGAGGCAGAGCAGCTTCTTGTTCTCTACGGCGTAGGCCAGGTAGAACTCGTGCGAGCCGACCACGTAGGTCTCCGACCCGATGCCGAACAGCTTGCACTCGACGGCGTCCAGATTGCAGGCCGGATCGGTCGGTTGGGCAAAGATCTCGTCGAGCGACCGCTTCAGCAGTTCGCGAGGGCCCTTGCGGTCGATCGTTACGTCCTTCATGCCGTCGGGTATCCAGATGTTGGTCACGCACGGACTGCCAAGCTGTCGGCCGATCGACTCGCCGATCCTGCGGCAGGCTGCCGCATGGTCGATCCAGAACTGCCGGATGCCCTGGTCGCGGTGCGAGAGCGTGAATCCATCGGCGGCTTTGGGGTGGGAGAAGAAGGTCGAATTGAAGTCGATCCCGATCCCCAGTTCCCCGGCCCAATCGATCCACGCTTGGAAGTGGGCCGGCTCGACCCGGTCGCGCTCGACCGGCTTGCCGTCGGTCTCCAGGTAGCTGGCGTGCAGGTTGAAACGGTGCGTGCCGGGGATCAGACCGAGTGCCATCGCGGCGTCGCTACGGAGTTGTTCGGCAGAACGGGCACGGCCCGGGTAGTTGCCCGTGGCCATGATTCCGCCGCCGGTGAGCCCGGCCTCGTTCTCGAACCCGCCGACGTCGTCACCCTGCCAGCAATGCATGGAAATCGCGATCTGCCGCAGCCGCTCTAGCGCCCGGTCGACGTCGACACCGAACTCGGCGTACCTCTGCCGGGCCAGTTCGTACACCTTCTCGATCACAGTCGCATCCACAACGCACCTCCCACGGGCAGCTACAAAGTCGGATTCCGCTCTGAATTTAGCACGTAGCAGCACCTTCCGCGAGCCGCGGGGCTTGCCCCCGCGCAGAAAAGCGCCGGGGTAAACCCGGCGGCTCGCTGGGGAATTGCGCACATAGCGCAGTGTACGCAAACCGCCACGCCCTGCTCGCAAAAATCGCCCTGGACGTGACCGGCCTGTTTTGCGACACTCCCGCCTCGATCTTGTCTGCCCCTGGCGGGCGAGGCCCTTTTCCATTGTGAATCTCTCTACATCCAGGACTCCTACGAGGTCTCCGTCATGAAGATTCTCGCTACGCTCGTCGCTGGCCCGATGCTGGGTCTGCTGATCGGCGGTCCCGCGCAGGCGCAAAACGACTGGTCGCAGGATCGCGTCAGTCCGTTTGCCCAGCAGCAGGCCACACAAACACCCGGTCGAACGTTCAATCGGCATCCCGCGGAGCCCTCCGGGTTAGCGAAGCTTGGCCACAAGGTGACCGGCGACGTGAAGAAACTGGGCGACGGGACGAAAAAGTTTCTCACCGACGCGACGACTGGCACCGGGCAGTTGCTCTCCGACGCGACGGTCGGCACCGGAGAGATCTTGCACGGCGCCTTCGACGTCGTGACCTTCAAGGCCTTTGCCGCCAAGGAGCCTCCGCCGGTGAATCGTTGGGGACTGCGAGAGCCGAAGCAACCGAAGAAATCGTTCATGGACTTCCTGATTCGCCGCGAAGAACCGAAACCGGTCGAATCGTTCAAAGACTGGTGGGGCCTGAAGCGGATGGACCCGTAGGTTTCATGCCCCGTAGGCTTCCTGGGAGGAGTACACACGTGACCAAAAAGCCTCGACATTCGCGCGTTGCAAGTCTGCTCGGACTGCTGGTTGTTTCCGCGAGCCTATGTGCCGCACTGCCCGGCTGCAGCATCACGTCGGGTGCTCTGCCGATGACGTCGCAATTGCTGTCAATCCCGTCAATGTCCGGCCCGAACACGAACTCGGCCGCCTTTAAGAAGAAGGTCGAGAACGATCCGTTTCCCACCGGCAACCACAGCGACGCCGAGTAGGGTTCGTAGTGTCCCGACTGATCGGGTCTGGATCGCGCTAGCCGCATGAATGCGGTACTACGAACTTCTTAACCGCATGAATGCGGTACTACGAACTTCTTAACCGCATGAATGCGGTACTACAAACCTCTAACCAAACGCCATGGCCGGCTGTCGGGCGAACGGTTCCAGCGCAACGCGATCCCCCGGGCCAAGCGTGACGATCGCGTAGGCGTTGTTCTCCGCAGCGGGACCTTCGACCATCGCCCGTAGCGTGCAGTAGTGGATCCCACCGACCTTGCGGTATCCGCCGGTATGCATGTGGCCCTGGAACACGGCCAGGACGTTGCCGGCCGCTTCGAGAATCTTGCGGACCTGCGGGGCGTTCTTCACGCCGTGCGGATCGTCCTCCTTGTCGAGGTTCTGATGGACCAGGACGACGGTCTTTTTGTCCGACGCATTCTTTAGATCGCCGGCCAGCCATTTCAGTTGCGGCTCGGGGATCACCGTATCGGTCCAGGAGAAATTGCCCGCGGCATAAGGCGATCCGTCCCGCTTGAAATTCGCGTCGAGTACGACGAAATGATACGGGCCCCGGTCGAACGAGTAGTGGGGCGACGCCTTGTCGCTCTGGCCGTGGTTGGCCCCGCAGGCGGCGAGGAATTCTTGCTTGGTGAGCCGGGCCAGGCAATGGTTCCCCAGCACGAAATGTCGCGGTCCGGAAAACGCCTCGAAGACCTTCCTCGCGGCTGCGAGGTACTTCAAGTCGGCCTCCTTACCCGGCCCGGCGTCGACAAAATCACCCAGCTCGGCCACGAAAGAGACCTTGCGCTGCCGAAACGTTTCGACGGCCCGGCCGAGCTTCGCCAGCGAGTCGCGATAGTGCCGGCTTCCCCCGCTCGGCACGTCGGCGTAGTGGATGTCGGTAACCAGACCGAACGACAGCGAATCGCCCCGCCGCTCGCCGGCCCATGTTTGCCCCGCGATCAACGTCCCAGCCGCCGCAGCGCCAAGGAATTGCCGCCGAGTAATCGATCTAGGCACTGTAGAGATCCTCCCGCTTCCACCGCTGCCCTTGCGAGTTCGCTCCCGTCCGATCCATCAAGCGGAAACACTCTTCCAGCCAGTCTTGGCACTGTGGCGAGACACCTCGGGCAACCACTGCCTGCACCACTTCATCGAGCGACAGGCCATGTTGCCGGGCATATTCCTTGTAGGCCTCCAGCGTGTCGTCCGCAACGTTGATTTTTAGCTGTTGCATTTTTCACCTTTCCGGCTTGTCCTGCGACGACAAAACTTCCCGAATGCTCTATTATACACTGCCCACGTGGAATCGGGAACAGCGGACGGGCTTTTCGGCACCTGGCGACTTCCCTACAATAACACCATGACCATCGACCTCGTCCTCGGCACCGCCGGACACATCGACCACGGCAAAACCTCGCTGGTGAAGGCACTCACGGGCGTCGACACCGACCGGCTGCCCGAGGAGAAGCAACGTGGAATCACCATCGAACTGGGGTTTGCCGAACTGGCCCTGGGCGACTACCGGCTTGGCATCGTCGACGTGCCGGGCCACGAGCGGTTCGTACGAAATATGCTCGCCGGGGCCACCGGCGTCGACCTCGCACTGCTGGTCGTCGCGGCCGACGACTCCGTCAAACCGCAGACCATCGAACACCTCGAAATCCTCCGACTCCTCGACCTCGACGCCGGCGTGATCGCCCTGAGCCGTTGCGATCTGGCCGAGCTCGACTGGATCGATCTGGTCGAAGAGGAGATTCGCGAACTGGTCGCCGACACGTTCCTTGCCCGGGCACCGATCGTTCGCACCAGCACGGTCACCGGTGCGGGGCTCGACGAACTGCGTGCCGCATTAGGCTCCGCGGCAGCCCAGGCCGCACGATCCACGCGGCGACGCCAAGGCGGCCCCTTTCGCCTGGCCATCGATCGGGCATTCACAATCGCCGGCCATGGCACGGTCGTTACCGGCAGCGTGCTCAGCGGCCAAGCCCACCTCGGCGATGAACTCGTCATCGAACCGGACGAACTTCCCGTGCGGGTCCGCAGCCTACAGAACCACGGCCGGCAGGTCGAAGAGATCGGTCGCGGGCAGCGGGCGGCAATCAACATCGCCGGTGTGCATCACGACCAACTCAGACGCGGCCACGAACTCGCCACCCCGGGCCACCTCGTTGCGAGCCGGCGGCTCTCGATCCGCTTGAACCTTCTGCCGTCCGCCCCGCGGCCGTTGAAACATCGCGCCCGCGTGCGGCTGCACGTCGGCACCGCCGAGTTGATGGCCGGCATCTCCTTGCTGGACCGCGATCAACTCGACCCGGGCGACTCGGCTCTAGTGCAAGCCTTCTTGAGCCGTCCGGCCGTGGCAACCTGGCGACAGCCGCTGGTGGTTCGCAGCGAGTCGCCCGTCGAGACCATCGGCGGCGGCCACGTGCTCGACCCGAACGCCCCTAAGCTCCGTCGCCGGCAGCAAGACGGATTGAATCGCTTGGAGCAGTTGCTCTCAGACGACCCATCGGTCCGGGCGTCGGCCGCGTTGTACTTCGCCGGCGTGCGTCCGTGGCAGCCGCAGGACCTTGCCCGAACCGCCGGCGTGGATGACATCGACGAGGTCTGCCGGGCGTTGGTCGAGCGGGGTGAGTTGGTCGAGATCGCCGCCTCGCCCATGCGAACGATCCGGGTGCATCGCGACGTGCTTGACGAACTGTCGTGCCGCGTAGAAAAGGCGCTGGCCGACATGCACCGGCAGCAGCCGCTCCGTGCCACGTTGGACCGCTCGTCCCTGCTGAGCCGGTTCGACTACGTCCGTAGCTCGCCGCTGATGGGGGTCGTGCTACAGCGGATGGCCGACGACGAGCGGATCACCACGACCGACCGGGGCGTCGCCCTGGCCGGGCATGGGCCCCAGTTGTCCGCGGGGCAACGGGAACTCGTCGAACAGATCGTCCGGAGCTACGTTCAGTCGGGCTATCAGCCGCCGTCGGTCGACCAGATCAAGGCCCAAGTGTCGCACCATCGCTCAGCCGTGCCGGAACTGATCGCCCTGGCTGCCGCAGAGGGCCGTCTGGTCGAGCTTTCCGCCGGCCTCTATCTCGACGCCGACGCCGAACGCCGGATGCGAGAGACCTTGACCGAGCGACTTTCCGGCAGCCAAGGCTTGACTTTGAGCGAAATTCGTGAAATCCTGGCAACTACCCGCAAATATGCCGTCCCCCTGTGCGAATATCTCGATCGGATCGGGTTTACAACCCGCCAGGGTGACGTGCGGGTGTTGGGGTAATCGCCCGAGCCCGGCGCTGCGAGTGAGTTATGCTTGAACAGCACGGGGCAGACGCCGCCCATGGAACGGGGGGCTGGGGACTAGGGACTGGGGGCTCGGAAGGACAATCCAACCGTGTGGGAGTGGAGCCAAACAGTCAAGAACAGCATTCCAGCCCCAGTCCCGAGCCCCCAGTCCCGAGCCCCCAGTTCCGAGCCCCCAGTCCCGAGTCCCCAGTCCCAACAACCTAACGCTGAACAAACCAGAAAGGTGCCGCCATGTCACCCAATCCGTTACGCAAGATTCCGTCGGTCAGCGAACTGCTCGACAGCGAACCGCTGAAGAAAATGGTCGACAAGATCAGCCACAACGTGGTGGTTACCACGGTGCGGACGGTGTTGGACGAGACGCGGCAGGAACTGCAGAACGCCGCTTCCGAAAGGACCATGCCCAGTGCGTCCGATCTGGCCGAGCGAATCGCCCAGCGGATTGCCGAAAGCGAGGTCCCCACGCTACGGCCGGTGATCAACGCCACGGGCATTCTGCTGCACACGGGCCTGGGCCGCTCGCCACTGGCCGAAGAAGCGATCGAAGCCATCGGTGACGTCGCCCGCGACTACGCCAGCGTCG
>JABMRB010000718.1 GCA_013202865.1 Candidatus Nealsoniibacteriota bacterium
GGTGATCCATAGCGTGATCGACCGGGCGTTCAACCGCGGCGTGCAGGGCTACGACGTGATCGTCGGCGCCAAGGGCGGCCAGTGGCAATTGGTGCAGAACAGCGTTTTCTACCTCGGCCAGTCGCTGGAGAAGAACTTGCCGGAGTCGTACTACCGGGAGTTCGTCGAGGGGCGATTTGCCCCGGCGGTGGAGTTCGCGATTCCGATCTGCACGGGCCACGACTACAAGGGTAGCCCGGCCGTGGCCACGGTGCCCGAAATGTTCGAGAAGCTAACCGACGGCAAGGGTGAGAAGTACACGTGGCACCAAGGTAAGAACTTCAAGCACGAGAACAAGTACGACGCGGTGGTCGGCTACGAGGCGGCGGTCCGGGAGGAATTGGAGGTCGGTTCCACGTTCGAGCCGGTGGCCTCCGCGGACGGCAAGGGCGGCAAGGCACACAAGGACACGGCGTTTACGGTCGTCGGCATCCTCAATCCGACGGGCACGCCGAACGACCGGGCCGTGTTCATGAACATCAAGGGTTTCTGGGAGTGTCCGGCCCATCAGCAAGAGGAGTCGGCCACACAGGCATATCTGCGAGGCTCGGACAACGAGGGCGATTCGGATCACCCGGAGGAGAGCCGCCCCGCAGAGGATCGCGCCCCGCTGGCGGAAGAGGCCGGCCACGAGGACCACAAACACGTCCGCCGCGAGGTCACGGCGATCCTGATCCGCACGAAGATCCTGGCGGACACCGACGAGGAGCCAGACTCGGACTTCATGTTCCTGGCGATGGGCATGGTCGACGCGATCAACGAGGGAAACGATGCGCAGGCCGTCCATCCGGCCCGGGTAATTCGCAACTTCTTCAACAAGGTGGTCGGCAACGTGCAGTTGCTGTTGTTGGTGCTGGCCGTGCTGGTGGTCGTGGTAGCCGGCATCGGTATCATGGTGAGCATCTACAATTCGATGAACGACCGCCGCCACGACATCGCCGTGATGCGGGCGCTGGGTGCCAGTCGGGCGGTGGTGATGACCGTAATCCTGCTGGAGTCGATCCTGCTGTCGCTCGGCGGCGGCGCGTTGGGGTTGTTGCTCGGTCACGGGCTGGTCGGCGCGATGAGCCCGACGATCGCCGACCAACTCGGCGTGCCGATTTCGGCGCTGGATTTTCAATGGAACGAGTTGGTGTTGATTCCCGGCCTGACGATCCTGGCCACTTTGGTCGGATTCCTGCCGGCGATCTCCGCCTACCGCACCGACGTCGCCAAGTCGCTGACGGCCGCACCGTGATTGGGCACACCCCATGGACAACGAGCCCAGACCGAACGATTCGCGTCTTCCCGATTCGGCTGGCCGGAAGGTTGCGGATTACCGATCGGTATGCCGGCTGGCGGTGGTCAGCGTTGCGTTCGGGTTGCTGTCGATTCTGACGGTCTTCCACTGGTCATTGTTCACGATTCCGCTGATCGGCGTGGTGCTCGCGTGGACGGCACTGGTGCGGATCAGCGAGTTGCCCGACGAACTGATCGGACGCGGGCTGGCATGGACCGGCCTCGGGTTGTCGCTGGCACTGGGTACACTCGGCGGCGGGGGGCTGGCCGTGGCACTGATGGTCGAGGTTCCCCACGGTTACAGGGCGATTTCCATTGACGATCTACAGCCGGAGGAGGGCAACAAGGCCGAGCCGATTCCCGAACTGGCACTCGATCTGGACGAGAAGAAGCAGAAGGTGTTTATCAAGGGCTTTATCTATCCCGGGCCGCAAAACTACGGCATCAAGCGGTTCATCCTGGTCCCGACGCTCGGGCACTGCAATTTCTGCCGAAAGGACTTGAAATCGACCGAGATCATCCTGGTCACACTGTCGGGCGACCTCACGACCGAGTACCGGGCGGACCGAATCTCGCTGGGTGGAAAGTTCCAGGTGAATCCGAATCAGGCACGATTGCCCTCCGGCGGGGTCCCCTATCGGATTATGGGCGACTACTTGAAGTAATCACGGCGCAACGCACCCCTCGTTAGGTGTATCTGAAGGCTCTTCCCGTCCGGCGCGACCACCGCTATACTTATGGTTCTGGTCGGGCGCCCGCACGACACGGCTGTTGCGGCGGGCCTCGCTCCGGACGGCCCATACCTCATTAGGGAATGGGGGTTTTTGCAAACTTTCGCAGACGGCAGCGGTTCCATGCCCGACTATGTTGTCCGATTTGGCGATATGCGGTTCCTGGGCGTCTTCACCGCCAACGGCGACGCCGAGTACCGCCGCGACACGAAGGTCGTTGCGCGGACCAACCGTGGCCTGGAGATCGCCGAAATCGTCTGCCCGAGCGACGAGGAGGCGCTGAAGCGGCTCTCCGATCCGCCCAGCGGGCAGATTCTCCGCGAGATGACCGACGACGACGCCCGGGAGCTCATCCGGATCGCGAAGCACACGAAGGAGGAGTTGACCGTTTGCCAAGGGCACGTCGAGCGGTTGGAACTGCAAATGACGCTGGTCGACGTGGAGCACATTTTCGGCGGCGAGCGGATCGTGGTCTACTATCTTGCCGAGAACCGCGTCGACTTCCGCGAGTTGGTCAAGCTGCTGGCCAGCGAGTTCCAGACGCGGATCGAGATGCGGCAGA
>JABMRB010000012.1 GCA_013202865.1 Candidatus Nealsoniibacteriota bacterium
CTCCTCAGCCTACCACCCCCGTCAACCATGGCGATGATGACCGCTTACCATAATGGAACAAAAACAGCCTGCCACGCAAATACCAAAATCCAACCGTTTGCCCCGTTTTTTGACAGTCTAGGGCTCGCCCTGACGTGGACACAAGAGCAACCTTTCGCTAGCCTATTAGAGGCATACGTTGATCTCTCGGCACGCGTTCTGAAGTGCTCGGAGAACACGTCCTCGAATCTCGCATCTCGGCAAGAATGCCGACCGCGATATCTCGATCTGTACCCAGGGCATCTCCTTGCCGTGAGCCTGCGTGATGTAGCCGCCGACGAAGGGGTCGTTGAGAGTGACGCGAAACCCGGCGAAGGCCTCTTGAAAGGCTTGGTCGAGAAGAGCGGTCCAGGCTTCCGGGAAGGAGCGGCCCCGGGCGTTTCCGAGGCAGACTTCCGGGCGCTTCGTGCCAGGATCGGGTCCGATCGGCGGGGCCTCGGCGACCATGGTGTGGCAGTCAACTGCGAACAACAGCCCGCCACCTGCAAGCGAGCTAAGGCGAGCGTGGTAGGGGTGGTAGTACTTGTCGAGCAGTGTGTCGATGACGTGCTCGGAGAGGGGCGCGTGGTAGACGGGCTCGTTCCAGATTGTGTGAGTCTTCACCACTCCGTCGGGGCGACGGTCGTCGGGCGGGCGGTTCAAGTCGACGATGGCCCTGGCGACGTCGGTCGTGATGAACTCGGCAACTTCTTCCCGCAGATCATAGATCTCGGCCGCACCTTCATCGCTGTCTTTGAGGATCTGCTCGCGGGTAAGTTGGCAGTCAGCCGCCGCTTCCGGGGGGATGCGAAGACCTGCGTGCGGCACGGAGACCGCAATCGGCAACTTCATGGCTACGGCCCTCCGGCCGAACCGTCGCGGCGCGGGTCGGCCACGCCGATGAAGGTCTTCTTCTCGTAGGTGACCAACTGGACGCACCCGAGATAGAACGAATAGGGATCGCGGACCTTGACGGTAAATCCGTGGCGTCGCAGCACGTCGGGGATGTCGTCCCGCATGCGGGTTGCCTCCAGCGAGACTTCACCGTTGAGCCGGCAGTGGATTCGCGGCGCGGCCACGGCGTCGAAGGGCGGCTGGTGCTTGAGCCGCAACAGCACCTGCACGATCGACGGGGTAATGCGGTCGCTGCCGGGCGATCCGAGCACGGCCCATAGGCGGCGGCCGCGGAAAACGATCGTCGGCGCCACGCTTGCCCAGGGGGCCGCATTGGGACGCATGTAGTAGGGGTGCGCGATGTCTTCGTAGTCGAACGCCGACATGTAGTTGTTGTAGAGAAAGCCCAGTTCGGCGCCGGCCGCACAGGAGCCGTATACCCGTTCGATCGACTGCGTCAGGCCGACGGCGTTGCCGAAGCGGTCCATCACCGACAGGTGGGTGGTGTCGCCGTGGGACCTGACGCGGCGCAGCACCCGGCTGGCAACCCGCCGGCCGTACTCGGCGCTGACCATCCGCCGGTGGTCGACCTGGGCGTAGAACGTGGGATCGAAGGGCCGGTCGCGGCGGTCGAGAAACGCGCGGCGGATCACTTCGGCCAGCACCACGGCGCCGCGGGGTGTGTCGGGGGTGGTGAGTTCCCATGGGACGTGCTCGAGAATGTTGAGCATCTCGACCAGGGTGCGGCCGGCGCCGGGCGGCGGAAAGGTGATGATCCGCAGCCCGTCGAAGTGGCACGAGACCGGCCGGCGTTCGATCGGCTGCGGGATCTGTGCCAGATCGTCGCGGCTGATCAGGCCGTCGTGTTTTTCCATGTCGACGTGGATTTGCCGGGCGATGCGGCCCTGGTAGAAATCCTTGACACCCTGTCTGGCCAGACGTCGGAGCGTCTTGGCGAGCACCGGCTGGCGAAACGTGCTGCCGATGGTATACGGCCGCACGCCGTCGCGCAGGAACAACGGCCCGGCGGCGCTCGTCTTCAGGCTTTTTAGCTCTCGCCGGGCCAAGCGATTGGCCAGGGCGCTGACGGGAAAGCCCTCTTCGGCCAGTTGGATGGACGGTTCCGCAACGGCGGCAAACGACATCGTGCCGTATTCGCGCAAAGCGTAATCGAGTACGGCCGGCGTGCTGGGGACCGTGGTGGCGGCGTGGCCTCGCAGCCGGCGGTGCTGCTCGCGGAACATCTCGGCGGTGGCTCGATTGGGGGCCCGCGACGAGCCGTCCAGTGCGAACGTTCGGCGCGGCTGGCCAAGATGGATGAGCATCATCGTCTGTCCGCCGAGCCCGCAGGCGGCCGGTTCGCAGACGCCCAGCGCCAAGGCGGCGGCCACGGCGGCGTCGACCGCATTGCCGCCGACGGCGAGGATCTGCCTGCCGACGTCGGTGGCGCAGTGATGGGCGGTGGCGACCATGCCGGCCTTGGACGCCGCCACTCGCTGCGGCTCGACGATGCGCGAGCCGCCAAGCTCGATCTGGTCCGTGTCGACAAGGATTTGGGTTCTTCGGCTCATTAGTGATCGTTCTGTCGGGCGAGGAACTCCGCCAGCAGCAGAGTCCGTTGCATCAGGCTAATGCGGTCGACGGATTCGTCGGGCGTGTAGGTGTCGCGGGCGACCGGTCCCAGTCCGCAGAGCACGCCGGTGGATGCGGGCACGAGTCCCGCCGCGGAGGGCCAGACCGACGATTCCCGCTTCAAGGGGATTTCCCATTGCTGGGCGACGGCCTCGACCGCCTTGGCCAGCCGGACGGTAGCGCGGCGTTCTTTCATCGGGGGCCGGGCCGAGAGCGGTTCCAGCTTGCAGGAGATGCCCTTGCCGGTGAGGATCTCGCGAATCTGCCCTTCGACGCGGTCGCCGACCTTTTCGTCGGGATAGCTCACCAGCAAGCTGGCCGTTACCTGGTGGGGCAACAGCATCGGCATGTGCGCGGTCTGCAAATCGAGCGTGGCGACCGCAATCCGGTCCTTTCTCGACGTAAGGTTGGTACACTGCTGAAGTTTGTCAAAGGCCCAAGGCAGGGCCCGCAGCTTGCTATGGGGCCTGCCGAGCCGTATCGGTTCGCCCTCGATGCGGACCCGGTAGTGCCGCTGTCCGCGGCGGGCCGTGACCATGAAATCGCCCACGTTGCCGGGCCGCAGCACGATCACCTGTCGGGCACGAGCGGCAGCCTGCCGGATCACGTCGGCGCTATAGCGGCAATCCCGACCTTCATCGGAGTAGTAGAGCACCCCCAGGCGGATCCGATGCAAGCGGCGCACGCGGCGCAGCGCCCGTAGCACGAACAGCAGCGACACCAGCGGCGCCCGGGACGACCCAATGCCCTCGCCGTAGAGCCATTCGGGCTCGCGGCGGTAGTTCTGCGCGACCATCTCGCGCGAGATCGGCACGTCGAGGTGGCCGACGACGAGCGTGCCGCCATCGAGCCCGGCCGCCGACTGCCAGGTCATGGCCACGCGGCGGTCGGTGAGATCGGCGACCGGTTTCATTCCAAGTTTCTGCAGTCGCCCGTCCAGTCGGCCGACGACCTCCTGCACACCTACGGGATCGGACGTGCGGCTTCGACAAGCCACCCAGTCCTGCACCGCGTCTTCGATCTGGTCGCGCCGTTCGGACAGGAACGAGACGATTCGCTGGTCTTCGCTGGCGGCCTTCGGCGCGACATCCGGCGGGCTAGGGACGCCGAAATAGCGGGTCGCGGCCACGTCGACCAGCCGGTTGATCAGCGCGGCGAAGTCCAGTCCGACGGCCGCCGCCCCTTGCACGTAGGAGCCGCGCCGGCCGAGGCTCGGCAGGCTGTTGACTTCCAGGATGTAGAGGTTGCCCTCCTTGTCCAGCCGCATATCGACGCGTGCGCAGTCGTAGCAAGCGAGCACCTCGAAGGCACGTTTGGCGAGCGCCTGGGCCTTGGCTGCCAGTTCATCGTCGATCTCAGCGGGACAGATCACGTTGATTTCGCGGCCGCTGGTGTTCCTCTTGTCCTCGAACGTGTAGATCTGCGGCCCTTTCTTGCCGAAGGTAACCTCGGCCGAGGGCAGGGCTTCGGTGGGGTGGTTGCCCAGCAGCCCCACGTTGATTTCGCGGCCGGCAATGTACTGTTCGACCAACACGGGCTGCTGGAACTCGTCGAAGATCACGTCGGCGGCCTCCCGTAACGCCTTCTCGGAACGGACGATCTTCAGCCCGAACGAGACCGCCTCGTTCTTAGGCTTGACGATCATGGGGAATTTCAGCTCGGGCATCTCGAAGCCGGGGCCGTCGAGCACGGCAAAATCGGGCGTCGGCAGACCGTGCTGCACAAAGATCATCTTGGAGACGACCTTGTCCAGGGCCAGCGAATGCGCCAGCGGTCCGGAACCGACGTAGGGCAAGCCGAGCATCTCCAGCATCCCGGGCACGTGCGTGTACCGGGCCTGTCCCTGAATGCCGTAGGAGAGGTTGAAGACCATGCCTGGCCGCTCGCTCTTGACGACCCGGGGCATGAACTCCTCGAGCCGGTCGATCAGGTCCTTGTCGCCCTCGAAGGCCGCCACCCGGTGGCCGCCCTTTCGCAAGGCGTCGCTAATCCGCTTGATCGCCCCCAGGCCGTACTTTTCCCGGTTCGGCAGGCCGAACAGGTTGATCACGCGCTGGCTTTCGCGGTTGTAGACGATGGCAACTTTCATGGCAAATCCGGCGACAGTGAGGCGGTGGACTCATTAGAAGCAATGCCATTCTAGTACCGCCACCGGCCGCCGCAAGTCCGGTCTGCCGAGTTTTGCGCTGAGATCGTTACAAATTCCAGGCAAAGTCGCAACGGGGCAGAGGCGTTGCATCCCGCGCATCGTGGTGATATGGTGAATTGCGTGAGGTGATCTCGGTGGGAGCTTCGTACCGATGGAAGAACGAGATAAACAGGCAACCGACGCACATCGCAGCCGACCGCAGTTCAGTCTCCGAGCGCTTTTCGGGCTGACGACGGGTGTCGCGGTTGTGTGCAGCGTGTTTGCCATGCCGGACTCGGGCCTTTTGACGCTGCTGTTGTCGTCGATGCTGTTGGCGTTCCCCCTCGTGCTGATCATCATGGTGATCCATGAACGCGGCTATCTGCGCGCCTTTGCGATTGGGGCGCTGTTTCCTGCTACGTTCGCGCTGGTGTGCTTGGCTGTGGCCTGGGATCAGATGCCCTACGCACCCGGCTGGCGGGCGTGGTTCTTGCAGCTTGAGAAGGCGACCGATGCGATCCGTGACGGCGTGGCCCATGACCTAGTGTTTGGATTCGTTGCCGGCTTGCTGGCAGTCGCTACCCGATGGGCCATCGAGAAGCGGCAACGGGGACATCGAGAATCCCAAAAGGAATCGCACGATGACGGGTAGTTGGGGCGCGGCAGACGTATCGGGACGGGCGGCACGATTCACATGAGTGACTCCTATTCGCAACCGACCGCCGGCAGTTCCTCGCAAGCACCTGCCGAAGCCCCCACGATGTTCCAGTTTCGCCTGCGAACGCTGCTGATCGTGGTGTTTCTGGTGGCGCTGTACTGCAGTGCCGTGGCGACGCTGGGAAACGTTGTGCTGGGATGCGCGATCGGTGTGCCGATCGGGTTGGTAGTCGGGGTGATCGTGGGTCTGATCATGGGGAATCCGCGGCGTGGCATGGCGGGCGGTGTTGCGGGGACACTCTTTGTCAACGGTTCCTTGGCTCTGTGGGCAGCAGCCCTCGCGCTGCTGTCCGACGAGCCGGGAGCCGCCAACCCGCCGACTACGGGCTTGTTCGAGTTCTTCTTGGTCAGTTCGCTGGTCGGCGCCGTACCGGGTGCGATCGTGGGTGTTCGAGTGCGCAGGGGAATCAGAGCGTCGGTGAACACGGGCGCGTTTTCGGCTGCCGGGACGTGTGGGGTCATCGTCGCGGCAGAATGGGCCGTTGTCGCACTATCCGGTTCTCAATTCGGCTCAGTTCATGCGGTGTTTCTTCTCCTCCTGCTCTTGGTCGTGTTGTTGGTTAGCCTGGAGATTGGCGCTCTGTTCGGTGCGTTGTACTGGCTCTTCGACGAGTGTGTTCGCAAGCATCAAGGGCGGATGGAACGACGCTCTTCCTCGCCTTCGCCCGGGAATAAGTCGTAAACCTTCATCCGAACAGATGACCGACGACGGACCAGAGGGAGGACGACGTGGCGCGAGAGCGTGTGCCGTTTCAGTTCACGATCAGGACGTTGCTCGCGGTGACCGCGGGCGTGGCCGTGTTGTTCTCGATGGGGCAGAGCCTGGGGCTGGACGTGACGGCCCACCTGGTCTTCTGGCCCACGGTGCTGGTTGTCGGCGGCTTCGCCGTCGCGCTGCTCGATCGCGAGGTTGTGATCGGGGCGATTGTCGGGGCGGTCGGCGGGGTAATCGTGCCCCTGTTGCTTACTACCGTACGCTTCTATGCCTCAGTCCCGAACGGCATGATGCACGGGCTGCTGATCGGCGCTCTGATTGGGGACATCGTGGCCGAGTCGCGCTGCTCGGCGGTCGCGGACCGCAACGGAGCGAGCGGATGGACTTGCCGGCGGCAGGACGTAGCGCCTCGTTGGGGCGCCTTGGCGGCGCGGTCGGCTGTCGTGCTGGTGGTCGTGGAAATCGTTCTGGTGGTCGTCGGGATGCTGTGGCTACCATCGAACGGCGCCTGGCAACGCATTCGCGCCTTCTGCGTGCATGAAGAGTTCACAAACAGCATCTTTGATTCTGCGTACGCACCGCGATACGTGGTTCTTCTGATTGCGGGGACGTGGTCCCTGCACGTATTGTTGGGCGTGTCGCTGCTGGCCGCAGGTCTGGTTCGTCGTGGGCAAGCGGACGATGCATGCTACCGGCGGCGGCTGTCTCGCGTCGGGTTCATCCACTCGTTGGCGATGCTGCTGCTGGCGAGTGAAGTTGTTGCATGGCTGGAGTGCTCGCTCAGTTGTTCTTCCGGGCACTACCCTCCCAGTGAGCGCATCTGGGCGCTGGTGAACATCTCGGCGTGCCTGCCGTCGCTCGCTCTCTTGGCTCTCTGCACGCTGCTGTTTCTCGGCAAGCATCTCCCAGCCTACTGGCGGCAGTGCGGCTGGCTGTTGGTCCCGGCGGCAGTGGCCATGGTTAACGCGATCGTTGCGATGATTGCGATAACGCTCCTGTTGCTTGTTTGAACGTGTGGGATGCCTACAACGCACCACGATGCGTTGTGATCGGTGCGTTTCACGCACGCTGCTGCACTTGTCAGGGCAAGCCCTGACCTACAGCGACGCTGTGACGTGGCGGACTTCGGATAGTCGCGTCAGGGCTTCGAGTTGCTTGACGTCGATTGTGCCGATGACCAGCTTGACCGACTTGGCTCGGGCGAGTTCCTTGAAGCCCAACGCTTTGAGTTTCGCGAGCACCTCGTCGCTGAGTGCGGCGAGTTGGATACGGATCTCGACCCGGCCGGACTTGACCTGTAGCTTGCCGATGGTCAGGTTGCCGTCGGTCCCTTCCTTGGCGACCTTCGCAGCCAGAGTCTGCAACTCGGCGGCCAGCTTGAGCTTGACGAGTTGCTCGATCAGGGGCTTCTTCTGGCCCTCCGGCTTGCCGTCTTTGTCCAGCTTTTCGAGCCGTTTCTCCAACGTGTTCGCAATGCCTTCGCGGGAGAGGACCTCCGCGCCGGCCCGGTCTGCGAGAGCTTTGCCCGGCCTGTTGGTCCGCAACCCCATCGGCGCCGCGCTCATCGTCTTTGCCTGCGCAGCCCGCGACATGGAGTACAGGGCAACTCCGCGTCCCTTGCCGGACGCACGACCGAACACGCCATCGTAGCTGACACCCTCGGGCATCTCCACCGGCACGGGCACGGTGCGGACCTTGCCGCCTTCGGTGATCCGCAGGTGCTCGACGGCCACGAAGCTGGTGAACTGTGTGAGAAGCTGGAACCGTAGCCCCAGGCCGAGGATCTCTTCTTTCATCGCCGGGTCGGGCTGACCCCGCTGCACACCGGCCAGGTTCTGCTGCATCAGGTCGGCGACTTTGGCCCGGGCCCAAAGCGGTGCGAGCACCTCGTTGGCCGGCTCTTTCTCGGGCAAGGTCACGTCGATCTTCCGCTCGAAATCGCCTTCGCCCGTCTTGCCCCGCAGCGTGATCGTCCCGCGGCCGCCCTTCTTATACTGGCCCTTGACAATCACCGGCGTGGAGCTGAACAGGTCGGGCACTCGTGGCGGATAAAGCTGGGTAACTTCCAGGCCGCCGAAGTCGAGTTCCACGTCGGTCAGCACGGGCGAGCGGACCCGTTCGTAGAACCGCTCGGCCGACCCGTCGGCCTGCCGCTCGTCGAGGATGTAATGCACCTCACCACGGCCGGCCCGGGCCATGCCGTCCAACAGGTAGCGGTTCACGCTGCGGCCGATGCCGAAGGAGAAGACGCGGGCTGTGCCGGCGTTGCGTTTTACGGAGTCGATAATCGCCATGTCGTTACCCACGTAGCCATCGGTCATGAAGCAGACGACGCGGATCCGCTCGGGGTCGTCTTGCCCGGCCAGACAGGCGTTGATTGCTTTCATCATTTCGGTGCCGCCGCTGCCTTGCAGGCTTTGCAGATAGGCCAGGGCCTTGTCGCGATTCTCGTCGGTCAGCGGCACCGGCTTCTCGAAGCAGAAACCCACGCCGCCGGCAAAGGTCATCAGGTTGAACGTATCGTTCTTATGCAATCCCTGGATGCACAGCCGCATCGCTCGTTTGGCCGTCTCCATGGGGAAGCCGTTCATCGAGCCGCTCTTGTCGATCACGAAGACGATCTCCTTGGGCACGATCAACTCTTGACGAACCCGCTTGGGCGGCTGCAAGACGAGCGTGAAGAAGTTACCCCGCTCGTCGGTATGGGCCAGCACGGTGTCTTCGATCTTGTCGCTGGCGGTCTCGTAGACGAGCACGAAATCCCGGTTGGGGATCGTCTTGCGCTGCTTCAGCTTGATCACGGCCCGGGTCCGCTCGCGGTCGGCGTATTCGACCTCGACGACGTGCTGCTTGCAGTCGAGCCGCCGAAGTGGCAATCCGGCGTCGAGGTTCACGGTGATCGAGATGTCGTGCCCCGCCCGGGTCCCCTCGGGCGTGACCGGCGGGGTGATCCGATTGGCGTCGGGTACTTCGGCGGTGGGCTGACCGGTGGTCATCGGTGCCGGTGCGCTGCCGCCGCCGGGGATGTACCGCGGGCCGACGACCATGGGGAAGTCGAACGAGTATTCGCCGTCCTTCCAATCGAGCGTCTCACTATAAGAGATTGTAATATCAACCTGTTCACCCGGCTCGATATTGGCGACCGACTGGGTGAAGATATTGGGTCGTTCCTGGTCCAACAGGCTGGCCACTTTGCCCTGGGCCTTGGCCGCCTCGTAGATCGCCCGGGCCTCGCCCCGCTCCTTGATTTCACCCTTGACGAGCCGGTCGCCCACTTTCATGGTCATCCGGTCGATGGCGGCGTGCTGCGAGAGCGGGAAGACGTAGACGGCCTCGATCTTGTCCTTGAACGGATTGTGGAACTGCTGCCGGACGGTCACCCGGGCGATAAACCCGGAGACGTCGACCTCGACGTCGGTATGCTTCAACGGGCATGGGCCGAGCGGCTTAGCATCGGGCCCGAGGGCGTCGAGACGGCCCTCGGTAATTGCACCGCCGGAGTCGGCCAGAGCGGCAGATGCGGCGGTCAGTACGGTGGCGGCTAGCAGAACGGCGCAGAACAATCGGGCGGTTTTCACGGAAAATCTCCTTGTTTTGGGGTCCTACGCCAGATTAGACGACGCCGGGGCCGATTTGGTTCCCGCGGCCGAGAATACAAGCTCGAAGCGCAAGCGAGTGGATCACTTGCCTCGACCGGCCACTGCGGCGTAGAATTGCGTAGGATCAGTGGTTTTGCTACGGGCATGATGCCATGGATTCAATCCAGCTACGCAAGCTCGTTGCCGTCGGCGTGGCGGTCTGTCTCGGGATGGTCCTGCTCGCGGCCGAACCGGCCGAAGACGCTCAGCAGCCACAGTCACCCGAGCGACCACGGTTCTCCGAGGCCCGGCGGCGGATGGTCCGGCAGGACTTGAAGGCCCGCGATATCACTGACAAACGGGTGCTCGACGCCATGGGGCAAGTCCAACGGCACCGGTTCGTTGGGGAGGACCTGCGGGAATTCGCGTACGCCGATCAACCGTTGCCGATCGGTCACGAGCAGACGATCTCGCAGCCCTATATCGTGGCCCTGATGACGCAGGTGGTTCGGCCCAAGGCGACCGAACGGGCCCTGGACGTGGGGACCGGTTCGGGCTACCAGGCGGCCGTGCTGGCCGAGCTGTGCAAGGAGGTCTACAGTATCGAGATCGTCAAGCCGCTGGCCGAGACCGCGAAGAAGCGGCTGGCCGAACTGGGCTACAAGAACGTGACGGTCCGTACGGGCGACGGCTACCAGGGCTGGAAAGAGTACGCCCCGTTCGACGCGATCATCGTGGCCGCCGCCCCGGATCACGTGCCCCAGCCGCTGATCGAACAACTGGCTCCCGGCGGGCGGCTGGTGATTCCCGTGGGCAACTACTGGCAGGAGCTTCTGCTGATCGAAAAGGATCGAGAGGGCAAGGTCCGCCGTAAGAAGATCGCCCTGGTAGCGTTCGTTCCCATGACGGGCGAAGCCGAGAAACGCGCAGACTGATCATCGGGTAGCCACGCTCGCCAGAGCGTGGAAGTCCCACCGTCTGGCGACGGTAGCTACCCGAAACTTTGAGCTTGACGAGGCACTAGGCCGCTTTTCGCCTGGCCGTGGCGTCGTTGTCGAACTGATCGACCGAGTCGAGCTTGTCATCCCAGGCTGGCTTTTGCGCTTGCAGTGCGTCGTAGAGTTCGGCGAGCGTGAGCGTGCGATTCTTGATTTCCAGCGCTTCCTCGCCGTCCGGCTCGCATAACAGATCGACCGAGCCGTCCTCGTTTTTCAAGGAATCGAACTGCCGCAGCAGCCCGTCTCGGACCGCCTGCCGAACCAACTGGCCTCGCGTGGCGGGCTCGTCCCTGGCCGCGTCGGTCAATAGGGAGTAGGCCCGCTGTACCAGCGCCGGCAGATACTCGTTCGGGATGTCCACCAACTGAGGAACGTAGACCTTAACTTCCATCGTCTTACCCCCAAGGATAGCAAGATGGGTGCGCCGGGACCGAAGAAACCGGACTCTCCGCGCCCGGTCCTTCGCCCGCTTGACTGCAATGATTCCAACATAGTATCGGCAAAACGGTTGTGCCGATTACACCGAATCTTCGGATTCTTGCTATGGGACGATTCTAGCGGTTGGGAATCGGGCCGAGCGTGGCGGAAATTCGGGGGATTGGCTGTGGTTCGGGTGCAAACGACGTGGCCGCAGCCCGACCCGTTTCGACGGGAGGCGGCATCTGGGTGATCGGATCGTCGGCGGCTAGTACCTGCAAATTGTGCCGGCGGCCCACCTGTTGCAGGGCCAGATCGATGAGCTCGTCGACTCGCAACGTCCAGGTTTGAATGACGTTGTCGTCACCGGCAATGATCAGCCAGTGGTTGTCGGGGCTGATCGCCATGGCCGTGATCCGACCTGGGTGTCCCTTCAGCGCGACCGACGAGGTACCTGTCCGCGGCGCTTTCCGGGTGGTCAGGTCCCATATCCACGCGGTTCCGGCGTTGTCGCCGGTGACCAGCCAGTGCCCGTCGGGGCTGACCGTCATGACTTCGACCGTCGCGGGACCACCCGACGGCACGATCGCCTCGGCGACCGGCTGGCGACCGGCCAGATTCCAGATGCGGACGGTGTTGTCGTTTCCGAGCGAGATCACCCGGTGTGCATCGGAGGTGGCAAGCGTTGCCCGAATGCCCGTCGCGTGGCCGGGCAACGCGATGGGGCCGAGCGACTTCTTGTCCGTAAGGTTCCACAAGTTGAGTGTGGGATCGTCGGTTGCGACGCGATCGCTGCCGGTGACCAGATACCGCGAGTCGGCGCTGAACGAGGCGCACCGCACGGCCCCGCTGTGGCCGTTCAGCGAAATCGAAGTCGCCTCGGGATGCTCGGCCGTGAGGTCCCAAAGCCGGGCCGTCCCGCCTTCACCGGCAGTCAGAATCCACCGGTTGTCGGGACTGACGGCAACCACGTGAATTCGCCCGAGTTGTCCGCGCAGTTCAACCGAGCGGGCGGACGGACCGGGGATCGAAAGGTCCCAAAGACGCGTGGAATTCTCCGTCGGGCTGAAGCCGCTGCTGCCGGTTATCAGCCAGCGTCCGTCGCCGCTGAGCGCGACGATTCCGATTCGCCCCCGGTGGCCTCGCAACACCATGGGTAAGGCCGCCGTGCCGTCGGCGCCGAGATCCCAGATGCGCACCGTCGAATCGAAGCTGCCGCTGGCAAGCCATCGATCGTCCGGACCGAACTTCACGCCGCTGACGTAGCCGCCGTGTCCGCTGAGGATCTCCACCGAGGCGGAAGGGTCGGCGTCCTCCAGATTCCACAGGCGGACGGTCCGGTCGAAGCTCCCGCTGGCCAGCAGGTGGCCGTCGGAACTGATCGCCAGCGACGAAATGTGGTCGGTGTGACCCGTCAGGCGACGACCGTCGTTGCCGTCGAGCCAGTCGTGGAGGATCTGCCGTGCTTCGGGCAACATCGCTCCGCCGCCGGTCGACGTCAGATGCAGCGCTTCGGCGGCGAGCAGGACGCTTCGGTCCGGGTTCTTCTCGCGGAGTTGCTGCGCATCGGCGGAAAGCCGGTGCGACCACGATGTTTTCACGTCGCTGACGGCTCGCTGGGCCCGACGCTCGGCTTCGCTGAGTCTCTGAGCACCCCGTTCGAGTCGGCCCTGCAAGTCCTGTCGCTGCCGTTGCAGTTGATGCTCCAGGTCTTGCTTCTGAGAACTCAGTTCTCGCACCGCTCGCCCGCCCTCGGTCTGCGACCGGGAAAAATCGCTCGAGACGCGGAGGTAAGCGACCGTCGGAACGGCCGATGCGAGCACAACCACCACGACGGCCACGACAACCAATGCCGTCGCAACGGGATGCTTTTGGAAGAAGCGGCGGCGCGGAATCTTCAGCGCAGGCGATTCGACCGCTTCGCCGGCCAGCCAACGGCTCAGTACGGCGACCGGATCGTCCGGCAATGGTGGCTCTTCCGGTTCGGTCGGCAAAGGCTCCGGCTCCGGCGGCTGAAATGCCAGACCGCATGCCGGACACCTCGCCAGTGAATCCTCGATTTCGGATTGCGCCTCGACGGGTGTTTCGGATTGCGCGTCGATGGGTGTTTCGGATTGCGGCTCGATGAGCGTTTTGGCTTCCACCTCGACGGGCGTCCCGCAGAGTGGGCACGAGACCTCGAAGGTCGTTTCCTGGGACGCTTCTTCAACGGGTGCTAAGTCGGCTTCGTTGTTCATCGGCCCATGCCTCCACTGTGATGCCGGGAGGCACCCCCCAATGCGCGTGGCATCGGGTAGAACGCCTCCACCGCCAGTTCGGTCAACTCACCCTCGACGCGGCATCTGACAGCGGCTGTCTGTGCAGCAGAATGCCCATTATTTGCCGGTTTCGGTGTATTTTCGGTATCTTGCTCCAATCCGGCAATTTCGGTCTGGTCGTTACAGACTGGAACAAGCTCACATTTGTCATCGGACCAACCCCACTGAATGCCGGCAGTAATTGTCCCTCGCCCGCAGACCCCGCAAATCCGTTACATGCCGCATTGCCGGTACAATACGCCCCTGACAGGCGTCTCGCGGAGCAAGACGGCTACTCTGAAGGGAGGCTCCTGGGAAACCTTGCCCGCCCGTGATAAAATGGGGGCTTCATACAGGTTTCAAGCCTTTCTCCCACAGGGTTCAGCGTGCCCTCCCAACGGAAACTTTCTCGACGTATTGCGGTAATTGGCGGTGGAATCTCCGGTCTGGCGGCCGCCCATCGGTTGGTCGAGTTGGATCCGGACTGCGAGGTGAGCCTGCTGGAACGCCGAGGGCGGGTCGGTGGGGCCCTGTGGACGATCCACGAAGATGGCTTCCAGATCGAGCAGGGTGTCGACAACTTCATCACCACCATTCCTTGGGGGCTGAACCTCTGCCGGCGGCTGGGCCTCGAAGACGATCTGGTGCAGACCAACCCCAAGTACCGGCAGACGTTCGTCGTCCGCGGCGGCCGCCTCTACAAGCTGCCCGACGGCTTCCTGATGATGGCCCCGACGCGGATGTGGCCGCTGGTGACCACGCCGATCCTCAGCCCGTTGGGTAAGCTCCGCTGCGCGTTGGAGTATTTCATCCCGCCGAGCAAGGAGACGGCCGACGAGAGCATGGCCGCCTTTGTCCGCCGCCGGCTCGGCCGCGAGGCCTACGAGCGGCTGGTCGAACCGCTGCTCAGCGCGGTCTATGCAGCCGATCTGGAGAAACTGAGCGTGGACGCCACGCTGTCGCGGTTCCGCGAAATGGAACGCGAGCACGGCAGCCTGGTCCGCGCCATGCGGAAGCAGATGGTTGCCGGACGCAAAGGCAAAGGCAAGGCAGAAAGCGGCCCGCGTTTCAGCATGTTCGTTACGCTACGCCGCGGGCTATCGAGTCTGGTCGACGCGATCGTCGAGCGGCTCGGCGAAGGGACCGTCCGGTCGGAGACGGTCGTCGAGCGGATTTGCCCGGCAGGAAACGGTTGGCAAGTCTGGACGTCGCCCAGCGACTATTTAGCCCCCGGTGATTCACCGGGGGTAGTGAATGCTTCCTCTCCCTCCGGTTCGACCCCCGGTGAATCACCGGGGGCTAAATATGACGGGGCCAAATGCGAACTGTTCGACGCGGTGGTCCTGGCAACGCCCTCCTACGTGGCGGGCAGTTTGCTCGAACCGCTGGATGCCGAATTGGGCCGGCGGCTGGCGACGATCGAGCATTCGAGCACGGCCGTGCTGACGTTCGGCTTCGACGAGTCGCAGATCGGGCATCCGCTGGACGGCATGGGGATCGTTGTGCCGACCGCCGAGAAGAGCCCGATCCTTGCGTGCAGCCTCAGCAGTCGAAAGTACGTACACCGGGCCCCCGAGGGCAAGACGCTGTTGCGAGTCTTCGTCGGCGGATCGCGGTATCCGGAAGCCGCCGAGATGCCCGAGGAAGAGCTTTGCCCGCGGGTGTTCGACGAATTGGCAACGCTGCTGGGCATCGAAGGCCAGCCGATCTACAGCCGGGTTGCCCGTTGGCCGCGGACGATGCCGCAATATCACGTCGGGCACAAGGATCTGGTCGCAGCGATCGAATCCGGCGTAGAGAAGCTGCCCGGGCTCGAACTCTGCGGCAACGCGTACCACGGCGTCGGCATCCCCGACTGCATCCACGGCGGCGAGCAGGCCGCCGAGCGAGTTTTGGACGCGCGGTCGTAAAGCCGCGGTCGTTAGAAGAA
>JABMRB010000719.1 GCA_013202865.1 Candidatus Nealsoniibacteriota bacterium
GCCAGATCCGTGGGGGCCCTAGAGACCCGCGATTGCCGGGCGAAATCGAGCAAACTACGGACGATGTTCCGGCAGCGAGTCGCCTCACTGACGATCATCTCCAGATCGCTTCGCCTGGGGTCGTCGGCACGGAGTTGTTTCAGCAACAGATGCGCATAGAGCAACACGACCCCCAAGGGATTGTTGATCTCGTGCGCTACCCCGGCGGAAAGCTGACCGATCGAGGCCAGCCGCTCGGTCGCGACGAGCTTTCGCTGGGCCTTCTCCAGTCTCTTTCGAGACGTCTCTTCGGCCCTGCGGGCGGCTTCCAGGTTCTCGCTCACCGTGCCGACCGCGAGGCCGACCAGGACGAAGAAGAAGGCGCGAACCAGGTCCGGCACCAGAGTCTCACCCGTGGATGCCAGCGGGCTGAGACAGATAATCAGCACACTGAAATAGAGGGCGATCCATACCGTGCGTCGGCCCCACCATAACCCCGTCAACACGATGGGTAGATAGGCGAAATGCGTGGAGACGATGCTCGATCCCAGGTGAAAGCGACAATATGCGATGACCACGCTGCACGCCGCCACCAGCAAAGCCACCAGCCACAGCCGCGACGGTCGGTCGCGCAGACTGGCGTAGCATCGCACGCACCTCTCGGAAATGGCGGATACGATGGTCATGTGGTGCTCGTCCTATACCCGCTGACGGGCTTCGTACTTGGTGTGCAGGAGGTGGTGGGATTTGTCCCCCAGGGGTTTTCCGAGGAAGTCCTCGTAGATCTGTCTGATCTGCGGGTTCTCGTGCGACTTCCGCAGGGTTTTGCCTTCATCCTCGCGGTAGATCGCCTGAATACGGGCGTTGCGGACCGCGTCGGTGGTCATGCGTGGCTGCCCGCCGCCGCCGATGCATCCGCCGGGGCACGTCATGATCTCCACGAAGTGGTACTGTGCCTCGTTGGCCTTGATTCGCTCAATAACTTTCCTGGCATTTCCCAGACCGTGGGCCACCGCCACACGGAGCGTCACATCCTCCAGGAACGACCACTCCGGCACGGTCCCGGTGATTGTCAGCGATGCCTCCTTGATGCCGTCGAGTCCGGCAATCGGCTCCACGTGCAAGTTATCGAACGGAAGGGGCCTCCCCGTGACAATCTCGTAGGCGGTCCTCAAGGCGGCCTCCATCACACCGCCCGTGTTGGCGAAGATGTCCGCGGCGCCGGAGGAAAGACCCAGAGGCGAATCCATCTCGTCGTCCGGCAGTGACGCGAAATCGATCCCGGCCTGCTTGATCATGCGGCCGAGTTCGCGGGTGGTCAGCACCACGTCCACGTCGCGCACGCCGCTGTCGTTCATCTCGACCCGCTGTGCCTCGAACTTCTTGGCGGTGCATGGCATGACCGAAACCACGAAAACGTCCTCGGCAGTCTTACCGAGCTTCTCGGCGTAATAGGTCTTCGCAACGGCGCCAAGCATCTGTTGCGGCGACTTGCAGGTGGAAACGTTCGGCAGCATTTCCGGGTAGAAGTGCTCGACGTACTTGATCCAGCCCGGCGAGCAACTGGTGAATTGGGGCAAGGCAACCTCCTCGTTGTCCACCAGCGCTTTCTTCAGGCGCGTCAGCAGTTCGGTGCCCTCTTCCATGATGGTCAGATCCGCCGTGAAATTGGTGTCGAAGACCGCGTCGAAACCGAGACGGCGCAACGCGGAGACCATCTTGCCCGTCACCAAGGTGCCCGGCGGATAGCCGAAACACTCGCCGAGCGCGGCACGGATGGCCGGGGCCGTCTGGACCACCACGTGTTTTGCCGGGTCGTCCAGCGCGGCCCAGACCTCGTCGATCTGGTCCTTCTCACCGATGGCACCGACCGGACACACGGCCGCGCACTGCCCGCATTGCACGCAGACAACCGTGTCCAGGTCGTGACAGAAGGCTGGGCCGATCACGGTTTCGAAACCGCGATTCTGCGGGAAGAGCGCACCCACGCCTTGCGTCTCGTTGCATACGGTCACGCAACGGCGGCAAAGGATGCACTTCGAGGTGTCCCGCACTAGCGCGGGGGTGCTTTCGTCGACGTATTTACGGCTCGTTCCACCCGGGTACTCGATCTCTCTGATACCCAGTTCGCGGGCGACGGCCTGCAGCTCGCAGTCGTCATTGCGCTCGCACGTCTGGCAGTTGCCGTCGTGGTCCGACAACAGGAGCCCGACCACGGTGCGGCGCGCGTCGCGGACCCGGGGGGTATTCGTCCGCACCGTCATACCCTCGGTCACCGGCGTCACGCACGAGGCCAGCAGGGTCCGAGCGCCTTCCACCTCCACCAGGCATACGCGGCACGCGCCGATCGCTTGGACGCCCTCGAGATGGCAGAGGGTCGGAATCCGTACGCCCGTACGCCGGGCCGCCTCGAGAATCGTCGTTCCATGGGGGACTTCTACCCCGACGCCGTCCACAGATAACCGCGGCATATCTCTTCTCCTCTTGGGTTACTTGTTGTCGGCACGGTAGTCACATCGAAGACAACGCTTGGCCTCGCGTATTGCCACAACCTCGCCGAAGGGCCGTTCGATTTCGTTGAAGTTCCGTTCGCGACGACCGACGGAGATCACTCTGGTTCTCGCTCGAGGATACTCGACGGGGGCCACCTCGGGATCGAGGAATGCGTCCGACGTGACGTCCCGTCGCCAGAAGGCGTCGGCTTCTCCGCCAAGGTACGCATGAATCCCGACAGCAGCCCTCTCACCGCCGGCAATGGCCTCCACCACCGACGCCGGGCCCTGGGTCGCGTCGCCACCGGCAAACAGCCACGAAACGGACGTCTGGCCGGTAGTGTGGTTGCCCCGCACGAAGTTGGCAGACGTGAGTTCCACATCAAAGCCGTCGAACATCTCGTCGGTGTGAAGCCTCTGGCCAATGGCCGCAATGATCTGGTCCGCCTCGACCAGAAAAGAATCGTCCTCGATCACCACGGGCCGCCGGCGTCCGCTACGATCGAACTCCCCCAGTTGCATGCGGTGGCACTTCAGTCCGGCGAGGTGTCCGTTGTGCGTTACGATCTCGTGCGGTGCAGTGAGCAGTTCCAGGTGAACGCCCTCCGCTTCGGCCTCGTGGATCTCTTCCGCGTAGGCGGGCATCTCTTCCCGCGTCCGCCGGTAGAGGATGCTGATGCTTTCGGCGCCGAGACGCAGCGCTGTGCGTGCCGCGTCCACGGCCGCGTTTCCGCCGCCGATGACGACGACTCGTTGGCCGACGTGGACCGACCCGTGCAGGTTGTACTCCCGCAGAAACTCGATTGCATCAACGACGTACCCGTTCCCACGGCCCGGTAGTCGAAGAGGGGCTCCCTCGGGCGCGCCCACGGCAAGAAACACCGCTTCATATCCCTCCTCCCGGAGAGAGGTGAGCGTGAAATCCCTTCCCAGTGCGGCGCTCGTCTTGATGTCCACGCCCATGCGTTCGATCATTTGGATCTCGCGCTGCAATTCCTCCCGAGGTAGCCGGTAGGCGGGAATGGACTGGACCAGCATACCGCCCGGCCGGGATGTGGCTTCGAAGACCCGTGGCCGATAGCCGAGGCGCGCGAGGAAGTAGGCACACGACAGCCCTGCCGGGCCGGCGCCGATGATGCCGACCTTGCGCCGGGCGTTTGCCTCATCCGCCCGGATCTCGGGAAGCTGAATGGTCTCTTCCTGCTCGGCCATGAATCGCTTCAGCCCACGGATCGCAACGGGGGCGTCCAGCGTGGCACGCCGGCACTTCGCCTCGCAGGGGTGGAAGCATACCCGTGAGCAGACCGAGACGAAGGGGTTCCGTTCGCGATGCAGGCGGATCGCCTCCGGATAGCGATTCTCGCCGATGAGCGAAACGAATCCCGGCACGTCTACTCCCGCAGGACAAGCGTTCTGGCAGGGAGCCCTGACGAGGTCGGCGCACACTCCGGCGGCACACCGCTTCTGGCGAATGTGTTCCTCGTATTCGTCTCGGAAGTGTATGATTGTGGAGAGGACCGGGTTGGGCGCGGTCTGGCCGAGGCCGCACAGCGAGGTTTCCTTGATAATCCCGCCCAACCGTTCCAGCTTCTCGATATCGCCTTCTTGCCCCTTTCCCTCACAGATTCGCGTGACGATCTCCAGCATTCGCTTCGTGCCAATGCGGCAGGGGGGGCACTTTCCGCAGGATTCATCCTGTACAAACTCGAGAAAGAAGCGGGCCATGTCGACCATGCACGTGTCCTCGTCCATCACGATCAGCCCGCCGGATCCCATGATAGCACCCAAGTCGATGAGCGACTCGTAATCCACCGGCACGTTGAGGTGCTGTCTAGGAATGCAGCCACCCGAGGGACCGCCTATCTGGGCTGCCTTGAACCGCTTTCCGCCGTCCATGCCCCCGCCAATGTCAAAGATGATTTCACCGAGCGGCGTGCCGATGGGAATCTCGACCAAGCCCGTGTTGTGGACGACACCGGCCAGAGCGAACACCTTGGTTCCCTTGCTCTTCTCCGTGCCGAACCCGGCGAACCACTCCGGCCCTTTGAGAATGATCGACGGGATATTGGCGTACGTCTCAACGTTGTTCAGCAGGCTGGGCATGTCCCAAAGGCCCTTCTGGGCGGGAAAGGGGGGCCGCGGCCGGGGTTCGCCGCGCTTTCCTTCAATAGAACGCATCAGCGCGGTCTCCTCGCCGCAGACGAAGGCGCCGGACCCCTGGCGGATTTCCAGATCGAAGCAGAAACCGGTTCCCAGGATCTCGTCGCCCAGCAGGCCGAACTCTTTCGCCTGCTGCAGAGCGGTCGTCAGCCTCTTGACGGCCAGTGGGTACTCCGCCCGGACGTAGATGTAGCCCTGCGAGGACCCGATGGCGTACCCGGCAATCGCCATGGCCTCGATGACGCTGTGCGGGTCACCCTCCAGGACGCTTCGGTCCATGAAGGCACCGGGGTCGCCTTCGTCGGCGTTGCACAGCACGTATTTCGTATCGCCTTCGGCCTTCCGACAGAACTCCCATTTCAGTCCGGTGGGGAATCCGGCTCCGCCACGCCCGCGGAGCCCGGACCGCTTGACGACGTCGATCACTTCCCCCGGCTTCAACTCGAAGAGAACCTTGGCGAGCGCTTCGTATCCGTCGCGAGCGATGTATTCCTCAATGTGCGTAGGATCGATCACGCCGCAGTTTCTCAGCACAGTCTTCTGCTGGCGGCGGAAGAACTCGATCTGCTGCATCTCGGGTCTGGCCTCACCGGTTGCCGGCACCTTGCGGACGAAGCGTTCCACGACACGCCCCTTCAAGAGATGCTCCGCGGCGATCTCGGCCGCGTCCTCCGGCTTCAACCCCTGATAGAAGACGCCGTCGGGATACACGACGGCCACGGGCCCGGCGGCGCAAGGGCCGAGGCAACCGGTTTCGATGACACTGACCTCATCGTCCAAACCGTGCTCGTGGACGGCTTCCCTCAGAGCGGCAGCGACCTCCAGCGATCCGGAGGCAACGCAGCCGGCCCCGGCACAAACAAGGACGTGACTTATGGTATGGTCCATCGGTTCTCCGTCTCCCTTGTCTTAGGACTTCACGAGATAGTTCTGGACCGGCTGACCGCCGACGATGTGCTCTTCGACGATCTTCCGCACCTTCTTCTTGTCC
>JABMRB010000720.1 GCA_013202865.1 Candidatus Nealsoniibacteriota bacterium
GCGGTCTTCTGGGGCACCGCTGCGCTATGCCCCAGCCACCCGACGTGGGAGTCCCGCATCCTGGCAGTAGCAACGAGGGGGTTGGTTTCAACCGGAGGTGGCGAGTTACCCCCGCTCTTCGGTTGAAAAGAGAATTTACCGCTACCTTTCCGTTCTGCCGAATTGACTTCGTCGATCGGGTGACCAATAAGTTGGCTTGAATTCCGGACTTACGTCGATTAAGATCGTCGTAAGTCGATACCCTTCTACCGGGTGGCAGGCACTAATGCTTGGATCGTTTCACGTAAGTCGTTTGGATACAACGACTTAGGTCGAATCGGCAAAACGTGCCCCGCGGCAATTGCCTGAGAATTACTTGCGTCGACCGTCGCATCGCAGCCGTCGCGATAACCCTTTGGATGGCAACGAGTTACGGCAACGGTCTTTGCCCACGAATCGTCGTAAGACAAGTTAACGCCATGCAAACTAATGCGATGTTTGCCGTGAATTAAGGTGGCGTGAATTGACATCCAATCGGGGGGGTCGCTTGAAATGAAGATAAGTGGTATACTAACGGCTATGTTTCGATCGTGAGTTGCCACATCATTACGATCGCGGCAGCTTTCCATCCACCGAAATTGAGGCAACGGCTTAGCACCCAAGTCGACAAGGGCCATCGCCGACGATGGTCATTCTTGGATGGGTGCATTCTGTAATCGGTCTCTCGGACGAGGCCGATTCCCCACGTTCGACGATCCGTTGGATCTGCACGGTTGTGCGATCCGGTGGTCCGTTTTTCGACAGGCAATCAATCAACTGCAACACGAGTCATTCACAACACACCGTTCTTGATGGAGGCACCCATGAACCGCATACCGACAACCGCACTGATCAGAACCAGCCTTGGCATCCTATTGGCCGCAATCACCGCCACAACGGCGCACGCCGTCGACAACTTTTGGCAACACGACCCGGCCACGCCCGGCGACTGGTTCGGCGCAGCCAACTGGACTGAAGGTATCCCGACGCCTGACGTTTGGCGCACTTACATCAACAACGGCGGCACGGTACAGATCATGGCCCCTGGCGGCAACACCGAGTACTTATGCCTGGGAGAAAACTCGGGCGATTCTGGAACTGTCCACCTCAGTGGCAACGGACAACTGTCGACAGACGAGAGTATCATCGGCAGGGGAGGCAAAGGCACGTTCATTCAAACGGGCGGCATACATGGATTCCTCTTCAGTCTCGGGCTCGGCTCCCAGGGAACCTATGAGCTCAGCGGTACCGGACAACTCTCGGCCGACATGGAGTCCATCGGTGGCAAGTTCATCCAGACCGGCGGAATAAATTCGGTCGGCGACTACATCTTCGTCGACAGCCAGTCGGGATCCCAAGGAACATACGAGCTTAGCGGTACCGGACAGCTTTCGTCCGGAGCAGATGAATACATAGGCGGCAGCGGGAAAGGAACGTTCACGCAAACCGGCGGGACAAATACGGTCGGATGGAACCTGTTCATCGGCACTTGGGAGGGCTCCGAAGGGACCTACACGATCTCGGCGGGACAGTTAAGTGCAACGTGGCTGGCGATAGGCAAAGATGAGGGTAGCGGCGGGACGTTGAACATCACCGGCGCAGAGGCCGATATCTCAGTCTCGTGGACGCTGCTGTTCGGACCGGGCAGTTCTCTGGCGGCCGTGCGGGGCAGCACGATCCGGATGACTAGGATGACGTACGCAGAGGGCGGGGGATTGGAGAATCAGTCTACCGACCCCGAGGCGCTGGCCGGGTTGGCGGACCTGAGGTTGATCTTTGAAGGGGACGAAGAGGATCTGGACCTATTCGAGGTCGCTGGGGCAGATTTCGGGGTGGAGATGGCCGGGTTTGATCGGAACTTCACGCTCGGTACGCTTCAGCTTGGCTCCGACGCCGGGGTCGGGCAGGTGCAACTGGTCGATCTGTTCGACAACCAAGAGAATGGCGATGGCGATGAGGCGCTCTACGTGAACAACCTCATCCTGGGTGACGGGTCGCTGCTTGATCTGAACGGGCGGAACCTGTACTACCGCCATCTGACCGATCTCGGCGGCACCGTCGAACTCAACGGCGGTTCGCTTGCTCAGGTGCCGGAGCCGGGCAGCGCGATCCTGCTGATCCTCGCCGCACTCTGCCTGCTGGCTGGTCCGCGGATGGTGAGAAACTCGCGATGCGGGGGGAAATAGTTGACCCCGATGGATCGTGGCGGCCCCCACTGCCGGGCTATTGCCAAGGTGGCTGTGGGCGACCCGGTTCTTGGCGGTAGGCTGGGTCGAGCGGGCCGATGGGGGGAGATTGTCCGTGAGCAATTGCGTTGGGCCGGCGGAAACGCTGGAATTGCTGGTTTGCCGAGCGAGGCCCACCTTCTCCATGACGGCATCCCGAGAAGGTGGGCCTCGCTCGAACCCCCCAAGTTCCGGGCACCTATCCATGCCAAATCCCTCCGACTGGCGGAGGCCACTGGCGTTGATCCGCTCGACCCAGCCTACCTTTGAGGCCTCGCGAGCTTACCCACCCCCCGGCCTCAACCACCCCGCCACCTTGACCGGGCCGCCTGCGGTTTGATACATTAGCACGTTTGGGAAGTCCGAAGACGCCCTGCGGTTTGTCGTAGCCATTGGTTTGAGGGTTGATGCTGTGCCTGTTACATGTGTGGTCGGTTTGCAGTGGGGAGATGAGGCCAAGGGGAAAATTGTCGACCTGCTGACCGAGCAGTTCGACATTGTGGTCCGCTATCAGGGCGGGGCCAACGCGGGCCATACGGTGGTCCATGGCGATGAGACCTATAAGCTGTCGCTGATCCCCAGCGGTATCTTCGGCGACGTGCAGTGCGTCGTGGGCGGCGGCGTGGTGCTCAACCCGGCCGGCATCCTCGACGAAATCGACGGCCTGGCCAAGCGGGGCATTGCCGTCGGCAAGAACCTGATGCTCAGCGACCGGCTCCATGTGATCTTCCCATGGCACTTCGAGGAAGACCGCCTGATCGACCAGATGTGTACCGGTGGCGAAGCGATCGGCACGACGATGCGCGGCATCGGGCCGTGCTACCGCGATAAGGTCGGCCGGTCGTTCGCCGTGCGGATGGGTGATCTGTATCGCGATAACTTCGCCGATCGGATCCGCCAGATCGTCGAGGCGAAGAACCAGACGCTCGCCTGCTACAGCGGCAGCGAGAAACCTCTGCAGCTCGACGCCGACGAAATCATCAAGAACTACAGCGGCTACGCCGAGCGACTCAGACCGCACGTGGCCGATACGACGGCCTATCTGCTCGACGCCGTCGAGGCGGGCAAGAATCTGTTGTTCGAGGGTGCCCAGGGTGCGCTGTTGGACATCGACCACGGCACGTTTCCGTTTGTGACCAGCAGCAACAGCTCGGGCGTGGGCGTTTCGCCCGGCTCCGGCGTGCCGGGATGCCACATCACTAAGGTGATCGGGATCCTCAAGGCCTACACGACGCGGGTCGGCGGCGGGCCCTTCCCGACCGAGCAGGACAACGACATCGGTCAGCACATCCGCGACCGGGGCGACGAATACGGCACGGTCACGCGGCGCCCGCGGCGATGCGGCTGGTTCGACGCGGTTGCCTCGCGCTACACGGCCCGGCTCAGCGGCGTCGACGTGGTGAATATCATGCTGATGGACGTGCTGGCCGAGATGCCGGAACTGAAGATCTGCACGGCCTACGAGATCGACGGGCAGCGGACGACCGACTTCCCGGCCCACGTCGACGATCTGCGCAAGGTGGTTCCGGTCTACGAGACGATGCCCGGCTGGCAGGAGGAGATTACGGAAGTGCGCAACTACGACGATCTGCCCGAGAAGGCCCGCAACTATCTGGCCCGCCTGAGCGAATTGCTCGGTCGGCCGATCGAGATCGTCTCGGTCGGACCGGAACGCACGCAGACGATTTTTGCGCCGACGAAGGGATAGTATTGTCGTAGGGTGCGTGCAACGCACCAAGACATCCGGCATCAGATTGCCAAACGAGACACGTTGCAGGTGGTTATTGCCACC
>JABMRB010000721.1 GCA_013202865.1 Candidatus Nealsoniibacteriota bacterium
CCGCTGCATGTCGCCGGCCGCAACGGCCTTGGATTCGACCAACGATCCGCCGATCCCCAGCGCACAGGCGCCCGCCCGCAGGAAGTCGGCCGCCGTGTCGAGGTTCACACCGCCGGTCGGCATCAGCCGGACCTGGGGCAACGGCCCGTGCAACGCCTTGAGGTACTTAGGCCCGGTGATGTCGCTGGGGAACACCTTGACCACGTCGGCCCCCGCCTCCCAGGCGGCGAGCACCTCGGTCGGCGTCAGGGCCCCCGGCATCACGGCCTTGTCGTAACGCTGGCAGAGCCGGATTACGTCCGGGTTGACCGTCGGGCTGACGACGAACTCGGCCCCGGCCAGCAGAGCCACTCGGGCCGTTTCCGGATCGAGCACGGTGCCGGCGCCGAGCAGGATCTTGTCACCCAGCCGGTCGGCCACCTGCTCGAGCACGCGATGGGCGCCGGGCACGGTGAAAGTGATTTCGATGGCCTCGACGCCGCCGGCCAACAGGGCCTCGGCCACGTCCGAAAGCAGATCGCCATTGGGTGCGCGAAGCACGGCGACCACACCGGACTGAACGATTCGCGAAAGTGTCCGATCCTTTGACATGGAAAACGTGTCCTGGGTCTGTTCGATTTTTTTGGTGAGTCATCCGTAACGGCCGAAAAGAGCGTGCAAGCAAGGAGAACGGCGTGGTCCGATCGGCCAGTATCAAGGTAGAATTCCCCGAAACGCCTGTCAATGGACTACCCCGATTGGGGGGCGATACTCCGGGCCGGGTGCGAGATGGTCCGGAAATGCCGGTTGCGCGTGTGAAAAACGGGGATATTTCGTGTTTGTTGCTGGACTCATCTGTTCACAATATACATAATAGAAGGAGTAGTCGAGTCAACATGCTTGGGGCCACTTTTCAGGCAGTTTCCGGCGGATCGATGGACCGACTTTGGCAAGCTTCGTTGGAACAACTGGTAGTTTGGCTGGCATTGCTGGCGGCGTTGATTGCCGTAGTGGTCTATGTGATCGGTAAACTCCGAGCCGAGCCCGTACAACAGGAACCGATCGCTAGCGAATTGATATCAAAATTCCGGGAATTGCACTCCAAGGGTCAGCTAGACGACGCAGAATTCCGAACTATTAAAACAACGTTGGCGGAGCAGCTTCAGGAGGAGTTAAAGCGTAACGGCGAAACGGGTTAAGTCGGATGGGGCCATCGGCTCCGGAGCCTTCGATTCGGCCGATTCTAACGGCCGGGCCGGTTCGGTTCTCCCGCACCCCCCAAACCGTTGCCGCCAATCCACCGTAGAAAGGACAAGCTGGACGGGTCGAAACGCGTGGACATGGATGGCCCGCGGCCAACGACGGCAACCGATTCCCAACCGTTCGAGCAACACCGCGGACAACCACTTCACCGGCCGCTTGGCGAGGTCTCTTTCGGGCCTACGCTGAGGCGGCACGAGAAAAGGAACAGGAATGCCCTCTGGACGCGACTTCACTTCAGGACGCCGAGGCGGAACGACCAAGAAGAACGCCTTCTGTTCGTTTTGCCGGAAGAGCTATCGCGACGTCGGACCGCTGGTCGAAGGCCCGGGCGACGTCTATATTTGTGGCGAGTGTATCGATCTGTGCCAGTCGATTCTGGAACAGGAACGCCGCCGCCGAGGAACCAGCAAACAGTTATTCAGCAAGGTCCTCACCCCGCGGGAGATCGTCGAAAAGCTCGACCAGTACGTGATCGGCCAGGAACACGCCAAGAAGGTGTTGGCCGTAGCCGTCAACTCCCACTACAAGCGGCTGATGCACGCCGAGGCCGCCGACGTCGAAATCGACAAGTCGAACATCCTCATGATCGGACCGACCGGCTGCGGCAAGACCCTACTGGCCCAGACGTTGGCGCGGGTCCTCGATGTGCCGTTCGCCATTGGCGACGCCACCACGCTGACCGAAGCGGGCTACGTGGGCGAGGACGTCGAGAACCTGCTGCTGAAGCTGCTGCACGCCGCCGACTTCGACCTCGAATCGGCCCAACGCGGTGTGCTCTACATCGACGAAATCGACAAGATCGGCAAGACCAGCCAGAACGTCTCGATCACGCGTGACGTCTC
>JABMRB010000722.1 GCA_013202865.1 Candidatus Nealsoniibacteriota bacterium
GCATTGGTCCTTATCTTGAATTCGCGCAGCAGTGGCATCGCCGGGGGCGGCACGGCATCGGGGTCTCTGCCCGAGAATGCAAGTTCGCCGCTGAGAGCGGCGGATCCTGTCAGTATCCAGACATCGCCAACAACAACATCGCGGATTGTTGCTGTTGCTCCGTCGCTGCAGGTAACCGTGAGGATTCGCCCCTCTGCCGAGGCGGGCATGGGATCAAGCTCGAATCGCCATTGATCGAACTCGTTTACATGAGTCTTTTTCGTTTGATCGCCAAAAGTGACGGTGACCTCCGTGCCGGACACGGCGAATCCCCAGACATGCACGGGCTTATCTCGTTGGATCACGGCACCGTCGCGAAGCGGGGTCATGACTTGTAGATAGGGCCTTGGCGGTGGCGGATTCGTTTTCGCCTTTTCCTGGGCCTGAGCTTCAGCGATCGCTTCGGGCAAGTCTTCGTTGAACAACTGCTTGCCGTCGAAATAGGCAAACGCAGTGGCCGGCAATCCGGCCTCGTTGTAGAGATTGGCGCCGATGGGGCTGGCGCTGTAAGCATACTGCACACCAACGGGGGCAGGGACGGCTTTCGAGGTCACGACAACTTCGCCGCCGTCAATAATCGCCTCGGCTGCGTGCCAAACACGGTCCTTTCCAGCGAGGCGAAAGTGCTTGAGCTTCTCGCCGGGCGTCGCTCTGGCCGGTTCGAAGTACGCGGGCGGATCCTTCCGATAGTCGGCGGCCATGCCCTTGCTGCCGACCATCAAACCGCCACCGGGGCCGGGCTGTTCAAATTGAACACGCACCGAATTACCCTGGATGCTGTGCGACTTGTAGATGGGGCCCGTATAGGCGATTTCTTTGCCGTACTCATGTGCCAGGGCCCAGCGCGCGAGGCGCTGACCGGGATGAAGCTTGTTGAAGTTGTGAATCCCACCCGGGTTGGCCGAATTGAGATCATACTGAAGCGCCATGCCGACGTTCTGTGCGTTCATGAAGAAGAGGGTCTGAGCCTCTCGGATATCGGCAAAGCCGACTGAATTCGGATCGGGTTCGCCGTAGCATTGCATTTGGGTGAAATAGAAGGGGAGTTCCGGTCGACTCCAATTTTCTCGCCAGCCGTTGACCAATGCCTCCATTTTCGCGGCATAGATCCTGCCGTCTCCAGCGTTATGGGTGCCTTGGCACCAGATGGCGCCGCGAATGGCGTACGGGATCAAAGGCGCAATTTTCATGTTATACATGCGCGACGCACCTTTCCATTCCGCGGCAATCCCCGGCAGACTGGGAAGGGGCAGGACCGTACCCGGCCGTTTGATATACAGTCCATCCTGGCGCAGCCAGGTGAGCGAACAATCCATCGCCTTGACGGCCCGCATCCGCTGGATTCGCTTTTCGCCATCGTTTTCAGTTCCTCATAGAAATTCGCGTAGGCCTGCTGGCCGTCAGGGGTGCTGGGATCGCTCTGACGGATCTTGGCGGCGATGTGTTGCAGTTTCGGATGCGCGGCGAAGCCTTCGTACGCGGTCCACGTTTCGATAGGGGTCGCGCCGTGACTGCTGCGCATGATGCCGACAGGGACATTCAAGCGTTCGTGTAGATCCCAGGCGAACGAGAGACTCAAAGCGGAGAATCCGCTCGCTTGCCTCGAGCTCTTCCATCCACCCTCCGCGGTAGTCCGGCTTTGTGGGAACAGGGCAGAACCGATATCCACCTGGTATTCGCGAATCGGGATCTCTTCTTTCGACCGAGCTGCCTTATTGGCCAGATCCCCGCACATGGACTTGCCGGCTATCCAATCCATGTTCGATTGGCCCGAAGCAAACCAGACCTCGCCGACAAGGATATTCTTGAGGATAACGCTTTTGCCTGCGCTGTCGATGATGACCATTTCCTGCGGGGCGACATTTGCCTCAAGAGCATCAAGCTGGAGCATCCACTTGCCGTCCTCGCCGGTCGTAGCGGTCTTCTTCTGACCGGCAAGCTCGACCGTAACTTTCGTGCCCGGCTTGCTCCAACCCCAGACCGGCACCTTCATCTCGCGCTGCAAGATGGCGTTGTCGGTAAACGGTGCGCCGAGCTCAATGGCGGGCTTGGGATTTGCCACTTCATCGGCCGCATTCGCTGCGAAAGCGGATAGCAGCATGGCTGCCGTGTAGGCGAAGATCGCCGCGACTCTGGTTCGTCTGTCGTTCATGACCGCATTTCCTGTTTGTTTTTCCAAGGGTAAGAGATCGGACCGAACACTATTTCGGAAAAGCTCCTTGATACGTTTTATCTCATGGCGAGCGAACGGGCAGCTTACTTCTTCAACTGCTTGATATTGATCCGACAAATCGGACGTTTCATTGCTTACCGCTTCTTGCATGGACGGGGTATTCTGCACCTCCAGCCACTTGTGACGCCAGGCAAAGCACCGATCCATCTTTCAAGGCCGCATAGAGTTTCCCGTAAGCGGCAGCCATCCCTTCGTAGACGGTCGGTGAAGGAAGCGGCAATTCAGACATCTTCTTACCGTTCTGCGTGTTGAGACACCACAGAGTTCCCCCTCGTTTGCCTTGCCATCTTTCGAGTGCTTCGATGGTTGTTTCGTTGCGGATTGCCGGCGGACCTGCCACGTAGAGCAACTGCTCGGTCAGGATAATCGAATTGACGTAGAGGTCGGGATCGTGTTGCGACCAGTCGTATTTGATGGTGCTCGATAGCAGGGACTTCTTCAGCCGCGTGAGTTCCTCCTGGTCGGCAGCGTCGGCGTGGATGAGCACATCGAGTGAGGAGAGGTCGATGATGCGTCCCTCCTTCCCCCAGGGCGGATCCCGCTTGCGGTCGGTCTTGCTTGCTCGATAGATGTGCCATTCCAACTCTCGAACCCAACGATGAAGATGCGGCATGCGCGAGAACCCGAAGGCGTGCGTTTCGTTGAATGCCAACATCTTGCCGCCGGGCGCGAACCGGAGCGCCTGGTGGTTCTCCGAATCGCCGCCCGAGTAGGTTCTGCCGTAGAGCATCGCGGTGCGGTGAAATCCCGAGTCTTCGAGGAACCCGGTGTTGACGAACAGGTGAGCGTCCTCGCCGATCTGAGCCGTAGCCCGTCGCATTGGTTCGACGACGGGGCGAGAGCAGTCGAGATCGAATCGCTGCTTGTTCAGGAAGATGTTTTTGCCGTTGAACGAAAGAATATCGGGATTGCTCGTCGGAAGCGTTCGGTTGGCCATCTTGTCTTCGATCAGGCCGTCATTGGTCGGGTCGGTCTCGTCGAGAATCTCTTCGTGCAGCAGCTTGCCCGTTCCGATGTCGAGGCACACCAATCGCATGCCGTCGTCTAGGAAGGCCGAATGACCGGCAACGCAGTAGACCCTTTGATCGATCACGAGAGGGCTGCCGTGAACGGGCCAGACGGATTCCAACTGCTCCATGGCGAGCAGATGCCGCTCGACCGGCGCGACGCGGTAACGCCACACCAGTTCGCCGTCGGCCGCATTCAAGCAATAAAGGTGTCCGTCTCTTGATCCGAACAACACCCGGCCATGCGCGATCGCCGGGGGCGAATCGATACGTGCGCCGGCAATATACTTCCACGCGTGTTGCCCTGACGTTGCGTTCAACGCATGAAGCACATGTGCGTCTTTATCGGCGACGAACAGCTTGCCGCTTGCAACGGTCATTGCGGACAAGTCGCTGCCGATCTTCGTCGACCACTGCGTCTTCAGCACAGGGGAAAGCGTTGCCTTGGAAGAGCAGCTTCTGGCATTATCATGTCGGAATGTGGGCCACTCCTCGGACGGTCCGGTCGGCGAAGGCGACGAGGCGAGTGGCACCGCGTAGGCCGGGCCTTTTTGCAGTCTTTCCGACGCAGGGGCCGGCACTTCGGTCTCTTGTGAGGCAGGGGCGAGGGCGTTGAATCCGCGTAGCAGTGACTCCGCGTAGCAAGTACACGGGTGTTGCGGCTGGTAGATCAGCCCGTTTGCCGGCATGGTTCCAAAGATGCAGGCACCTCGAACCCAGTGATTCATCGATTCCCAGCCGGTCTCCGGGCTGATGAACTCGATGCCCGTGCGGCCCGAGACAATGAACTTCGCCGTCGCCTTCGAGCGATGACATCGCTGATGGAACCAGTAGACGTCCTTGCGAGGCTTGAACTGGCGCTGGATCTCGCCTGTGTGCAGATTTCGCCCCGTCCAGGTTCCGGCATCCTCACCGCCGCCCATCATTTTTCCAAGCCAGACAAGACCGTCGACGACAAGGATGTCCTTGGGACACTCGAAGCCGGTCGAGAACGGCAGCGTCTGGTAGCTCCAGAGCACCTTGCCGTCCACAGCGGACAGAGCCGTAAACGTCCGCAGATTGTTGGCCGCGGCCGAGGAACTCGATCTTCTGAACTCCGGTTGGTCATCGCCGCCCCAAAACAGCACCACGTCCTTGTGAACGGCCAGCGTCGGGGTGGTCGCGGTGGCGATCACGCTGTCGAGAACAACCGGTTCGCTCTTGAATATCTCTTTGCCGATTTTACAATCCAGCGCCCGAATAGACTTGCCATCGTGAAAGAACACGCCCTTCTCCGAAACGGCAAAAGACATGGGCGCCACGGGCGTCTTCTGCCGCCACAACTCGTCGCCCGAGTCGGGATCGACGGCGCGAATCCACTTCTCCTGTCCCGCCCAGGCGTTTTCTTCGGAGTAGCGATGCCCTGTCTGATACAAGGTGGGAGAATCCGTCGTGATGAGGTAGAGAACTCCGTTGTGGTGCAGGATCTCCTCGCAGGCGGCGGTCTTCTCCAGTTCTCTGGTCGTCCGGCCGGTGGCTGCGTCGATCACCGTGACGCCCTCGTTCAGATTGGCGGCAACGAACAGCCTGTCACCCACGGCCACAAGGCGTCGCGTCATTTGCGTCGGCCCGCTCTTGTATCGGAACAGCGGCGAGACCCACTGCTTGAAGGGACGCTTCCACAGGATCTTCCCGTTGTAGGCATTACGAGCGATCAACTGCCAATCCGGGGGGAGAAAGAGCGAGACATGCGGCCCTTCATCGAGCAGGTAGAAGAGTCTTCCCGCGGACGTGACCATGGTTTGGAAGCCGGAGACCGCTTCATGATGGCGCGTCCATGATGGGCCGCCGGTCCACTGCAGCCTCTCGGGAGGGCCGGCCACAAGATCTTTGCTCACCGACCCACCGCTCGCATCGTAAAGCGCATGCGTCCACTCGTCGGTGTTCTGCGGGCGCTGCTTGATAATCTGCCGCCAGGCGCCGCCCTCCTGGAAACAGACCTTCCCCCCGGGGCGCAGCGCTCGCTTGCATTCCGCAAGAGCGACGTCTGCGCCGTTGTCGAGCAGGATGACGTCGATCGAATTATCGACAAAGGGAAGAACGTCGCCGCGCCAAACGGCCGCCGATACCGGGCCATATCGACCGGCGTCGACAATCCGCTGTCTGGCCGCCCGAATGTTGTCAGGATCGCGATCCAATCCGCGCACCACCCAGACGCCGGTCTGTCCAAGCTTGAGCGTATTCCTACCGTCTTCGCATCCGACATGGACGACAACGCCGCCGTGCAAGCCGTCTGTCACGGCCCGGGCATCCGGATGCGCCGAGTTGGAGTCGCCAACAGCAGATCCGGCAAGGAACGAGAATCCAAAAAGGAAGACGAATCCGGTGACGCCCCTTCGCGAAACACTATTTGTCATGTTCTTCTGTTTCCGTAGTAAATGGTGAAGCGGGCAGGCCGATGCCACGTGGGTGGTAGAGACCGTTACCGGGCATTGCCCCATTCGATGACCAGGGAATCGGGGTTGCCGGCCGCCATCCCGGCCGGGACGACGATATCGAGGGCTTCGCCTTCGGAGCTGACCCGGATGTCTTTCAGCGTGACCGGGGACTCGGGCTTGCCGCCCGTCAGGAACTCCTCCTCGCCCCAGGGCTTGCCGAGGTCGAGCTGGCCTTCCAGCTTGCCTGCGATGATCTTCCTTTCGCCTTCGAAGGTCATGCCGAGGGCGATTTGGCCGTTGGCCATGCGGAAGCTCCGCGGTCCGGCATCCTTAGGGTCCTCAGGGTTTCTCTTGAGAAGGCGGATGGTCAACTCGGCCGGCCAGGCGTCGCCGGTGCGGGTGAGTTCGGCGCGGCCCGACTGGTAGGGGTTGCGGATGGTAACGGATGCCGAGTCTTGGTCGAACCCGATTCGGGCCGTGTCCTGGAAGCCGCGGCGTCGCTTGAACTTGATCCGAAAAGGCGGCCTGGTGTCCGGTTCCACGAACTTGCCGTCCACCCACATCGCGTCGAGCGATGCGCCGTGGTAGGCGCGGGCGAGCACGGCGATGTTCTGGTCGTCATCCGACAGTTCGCAGACCTGGCGGGGAAGGATGCGGTCCAGCGCAATGGTGCCCGCCCCACCCGGCTTGGCGAAGCCGTAGAGGCCGACGCCGGCCTCAACCGCCTCGGGCACGGCACGGGTGGGGTCCTGACCGTTCCACCGGGCCATGCAGGTGATCAGACGCGTGTGCTCGCCGACCATCTTTCTGACCTGCTCAATGTGTTCGATGCGTCCGGCCTCGCCCATGAGC
>JABMRB010000723.1 GCA_013202865.1 Candidatus Nealsoniibacteriota bacterium
CCGGTAGAATGCTGGGCCAACGGCCGACGGAGTGGTCAGCGTTTTAGTGTAGTTGGCGCGGGGGGAGGTGTCAAATTTGGGATTTGGGATTTGGGATTTGGGATTTGGCAGTGGGCAGTAGGGGGTGGACTTGCGTTGTATAATTGCTGGGACGCTTCTGTTGGGGCTCGTTGCCGGTGGCCATGCCCGTTGAGTTGGCGAAGACGCGGGCGAAACAGGAGAGACATGAACAAACACGAGCACCACGAGAACCACGATCATGGGCACGGGCACTCCCACGATCACGGTCATCACCACGACCACGACTACAAGAAGCTGACTGTCCGCCGGCTGGGCTGGTCGTTGGCGATTACGGCTGCTGCGATGGTGATTGAATTGGTGGGCGGTTTGCTCTCCGGCAGCGTGGCGCTGTTGAGCGACGCCGGGCACATGCTCACGCACGCCTTCGCGCTGGGGATTGCGATCGCAGGCATCCTGGTCGCCCGGATGCCGGCCTGCCACCATCGCACGTTCGGGCTGCTGCGGGCCGAGGTGGTGGCCGCCTTCGTCAACGCGCTGTTTCTGTTGGGCATCAGCGTGTGGATCGCCGTCGAGGCCGTCGAGCGGCTGCTCGATCCGCAACCGATCCTGACGCCGCACATGCTGGCCGTGGCGGTGTTCGGCCTCGTCGTGAACGTGGCGAGCATCTTCATTATCGAAGGCAGCCGGCAAGGGGATCTCAACGTGCAATCGGTCTTCGCACACATGATCGCCGATGCGGCGTCGTCGGTGGCGATCGTGGCCGCGGCGATCGTCATCGCCTACACGGGATGGCTCTGGCTCGACCCGCTGGTGGCCATGGGGATCGGCCTGCTGATCGTGATTTGGGCTTATGGGTTATTGAAGGAGTCGCTACGGGTGCTGCTGGAGATGGCGCCCAAGGGGCGCAATGTCCACGACATCCTCGACGCGTTGCGGGAGGAGTTTCCGGCGGTGGTCGCCACCGAGCACGAGCATCTGTGGACGATCACCCCGGAGGTCGTCGTCTTCTCCGCACATCTAACGGTTGATGCTTCCCGGTTGGAGCCCGGGGAGAACAACTATCAGCAGTGGCAGGATTGCGTGGCGGCCTGGCTGGAGGAGCATTTTGACGTTCGCGAGTCGACGTTGCAAGTTTCGTGGAAGGAAGGCGACGCGAAGGGCGAGTGAGGCCGTTGCTCGCGTGGCAGGCCGGACGGTAATCCGGTTTCACGCAGCGCGGCGTTTCCTTTGCCGGACATAGGCCGTCAGCCCCAATGCGGCCGCGACCAGCAGGATCAGGCTCGAGGGCTCCGGCACGTTGGGGGCTTCCGGAGACGGCGACATGTAGACTTGCGACGTGCTGCCGTCGGGATAGAGGCCGTAACTGACGCCCCCAGTCTGGTCGGGATAGGGAAAATGTTGGTAGGCGATAGTCATACCGTCCGGTTCGACCAGGGCCAGGTACTCGCCACTGCTACTGAGCTTGAAGTTGGTGTGCAATTCGCCCAACGGGTTGGTCCGGTCCTTGCTCGACGCGAAGACCAACAAGTACCCGCCCGACTCGATCACGACGGACGGAAACTGCCACTTGTCCAACATGTTGTTGTCATCGGTCAGACACCAACCGGCCAGATCGACCGCGGCAGCCTCCGGATTGTAGAGTTCGATCCAATCGCTGTAGTCGAAGTCTTCGTCGGTAATGCCGTTGTCGTTTTTTTCCAGGAACTCATTGATGACCACGCCCGCCCCATGGACTTGTCCCACTGAAACCAAGACGGCCAAGGTCGCTAAAAAACGAAACATAATACGTGCTCCTCTCTGGTTTTTTCCGAATTGGGCAAAACGAAACAACCGCTGCTGTAAACGCTGCGAAGACCGACTCGAAGAAACGAGCCGATTGCCGAGACACACACACGCGATTACCGCCACTTGCAGATAATCGGTGTCGCGTCGGCGAAGACGTTGCTGCCCGCCGGGGGGTGCCTGTTGACCGATCCGATTCCTATTATAGTCTTATAGTCGATTTCCGCCGCCGCGAAGTTCCGAGAAAATCGGCGGAGGGGGAATCGGCGAAAACCCACCCGGCTGGGGGGGTCGCCAAAACGCCCGTTCTTGACGCGGCGCGATTTGCAGGTTATGCCAGTAGGTTCCGGCATTGAGGGGCCGCTTGCGGCTTAGCAGTTTCTCGCACGACGTTGCTAAGCCGCAAGCGGTAATAGACCGGAAAGGTGTTACCCGTAACGTGCTTACCCACAACGAGTTAGGGAATTATGCGATTCTGCCGCACCGTCAGTGTCTTGTACGCGATGACCGTCTGTGTCTGTTCCGCCGCCGCCGATTGGCCCCAGTTCCGTGGACCCGACGGGCAGGGGCATAGCGATGCCGTGGGACTGCCGTTGAGTTGGAGCGAGACGGAGAACGTTGTGTGGAAGGTGCCGGTCGAGGGCCGCGGGTGGTCGTCGCCGGTGATCTTGGGCGATCAGATCTGGATGACTACGGCGTTGGCGACGCCCGCGACGCCGGAAGAAGCGAAGCGGAAGATCGACTCGTTGGGGTTCAACGTCCCTAGCTCGGAGGTGGCCGGGCGGGTCGTGCTCAAGGCCGTTTGTGTCGAGCGTGACAGCGGGCGGTTGATTCATCGCGTCGCGCTGTTCGACGTCGACGAGCCGGTGCAAATCTGCTCGGTGAACAGCTTTGCCTCGCCCACGCCGGTCGTCGAGGCGGGCCGGCTTTACTGCGACTTCGGCATCATGGGTACCGTCTGCCTGGATACGGCCACCGGTAAGATCCTCTGGAAGCGTCACTTGCCGGTCGAACATCAGGTCGGGCCGGGCAGTTCGCCCATCCTCGACGGCAAGTTGCTGGTGCTGGTCCGCGACGGCGGCGACGAACAGTATGTGACGGCCCTGGACAAGCAGACGGGCGAAACCGAGTGGAAAACGGTCCGCCCGCCGTTCGACACCACCACTTCGAATTACAAGAAGGCGTTCAGTACGCCACTGGTGATCGAGCAGGCCGGCGAGCGGCAGATCATCGTCATGGGGGCGCAGTGGATCGTTTCCTACGCCCCGGACACGGGCAAGGAGCTATGGCGCGTCGATACGGGCCGCAGTTTCTCGAACGCTTCGCGGCCGGTCTTCGGGCACGGGCTGGTTTTCGTCGCCACGGCCTACGGCGGCTCGCAACTATTGGCGATCCGCCCGGACGGCCGAGGCAACGTGACCGACACGCACGTCGCTTGGACCACTCGCAAGCAGGTCCCTCGAATGCCGTCGCCGCTGCTGGTCGGCAAGGAACTCTACACGCTCTCCGACGGCGGCGTCGCCACGTGTATGGACGCGGTCTCCGGCGAGATGCACTGGGCCGAACGCCTGTTGAGCAAGTGTTCCGCCTCGCCGTTGCACGTCGCCGGCCGCATCTACTGCTTCGACGAAGACGGCCGCGCCGCAGTCGTCCGCCCGGGCACGGAGTTTACGCCGCTGGGGGAGAGTAAAGTGGACGGCAAGATCATGGCGTCGGTGGCCGTGGCCGGGCGTGCTTTGTTTCTCCGAACCGACACACACTTGTATCGAATTGAAGAGAAGTAACTACCACAACGGTAACTTGGCCAACGAAGAGGGGGCACCACGGAGACACGGAGGACGCGGAGAAGAGAGGAAGGAAGGAAGAAAGGAAGAAGAGAAGGAACAGCAGAATATCGAACAAGGAACTCCGAATGTTGAGGGAAACTAGGGAAGATGCAAAAGAAGTGCTTCTAGCCGAGGGCGGCAGCCCGCGGACGCATCACAGCACTGCATTGCCCACTCAGAGTGACGCTGCGGCGGTGCTTTTCACTTCGACGTTCGGAGTTCCTTGTTCGACATTCTGCGGTTCCTCTTCTTCCTTCTTCCCTTTTTTCTTCCTTCCTCTTTTTCTCCTCTCCGTGCCCTCCGTGCCCTCCGTGTCTCCGTGGTGAACTCAACGCTGCATTACAAACCCGGATCCAAATCAGGAGTAAGAATCACCATGAAGTATCGAACCCTGTTGCTGCCGTTTCTATTGGCCGCTACGATTTCCACTGCGGCCGTTGCTGCGGAAGCGGATCGGCCGCCGAACGTTATCTACGTGTTTGCCGACGACCTGGGCTACGCCGAGTTGGGCTGCTACGGGCAGAAATGGATCAAGACACCCCATATCGACCGGATCGCGGCCGAGGGGATTCGGTTCACGCAACACTACTCGGGCAACGCCGTCTGTGCCCCGTCGCGATGCTGCCTGATGACCGGCAAACACCCGGGCCACGCCTTTATTCGCAACAACGGCGATCCGAAAAACCTGCAACCCATCCGCGAGAAATACGGCTGGGAGTTCCCCGGCCAGTATCCGATCCCCGCGGCCGAGGTAACCATCGCCGAGATGCTCAAGCAGAAGGGTTACGCCACCGGCGCAATGGGCAAGTGGGGGCTGGGCCACTTCGGCACCACCGGCGACCCGAACCGGCAGGGTTTCGACCTGTTCTACGGCTTCAACTGCCAGCGGCACGCACACAACCACTATCCGCGGTTCCTGTGGCGAAACGACAAGAAGGAGATCCTGCCGGGCAACGACCGCAAGCTCGACGGCGAAACCTACTCGCAGGACAAATTCGCCGAGGTCGCCATGGAGTTCGTTCGCGCGAACAAGGACCGGCCGTTCTTCCTCTACCTGCCGTTTGCCATCCCGCACCTTTCGATCCAGGTGCCCGAGCAGTCGCTGGCGCAATACAAGGGCAAGATCCCGGAGGCGGATTACGAGCATCACGGGTACCTGAAACACCCGTTTCCGCGTGCAGGCTACGCGGCGATGATCAGCCATATCGATCGCGACATCGGCCGGTTGATGGCGTTGTTGAAGGAACTGGAGTTGGACGAGCGGACGCTGGTGATCTTCAGTTCGGACAACGGCCCGACGTACGATCGCCTCGGCGGATCCGATTCGGAGTTTTTCGAGTCGGCGGGCGAGTTTCGCGGTCTGAAGGGGAGCCTCTACGAAGGCGGCATTCGCGTGCCGATGGTCGCCCGATGGCCCGGCAAGATCAAGCCCGGGGTGGTTAGCGACCACATCTCGGCGCTCTGGGACGTGATGCCGACGATCGCCGAAGTGACCGGCACCACGCCGCCTGCGGGGATCGACGGGATCAGCTTCGCGGCGACGTTGTTGGGGCAAACCCAGAAGCAGCGGCAGCACGAGTATCTCTATTGGGAGTTTGGCGGCTACGGCGGTCAACAGGCGGTTCGCATGGGGCGGTTCAAGGGGATTCGCCAGAACATGGGCCGTCCAAACAATCCCGATCCGCTGAAGATCGAACTCTACGACCTGCAAGACGACGCCGGCGAGACCGACGACGTCGCGGCCGAGCAGCCGGACGTGGTCGCCAAGATCCGCCAGATCATGCGAACCGGGCGCGTGCCGAGCGAGCTGTTTCGGATGAAGACGATCGATTGAAAGTATGCTATGGTCGAAGCAGGCTGGCCAGGGCCAGTGCGTTGATTACCAGCGAGTGGCAGATTTCTTCGGATTGCACGAGGCCGGGGATCTGCTGCGGCGAGGTGATCGCCAACTCGATCTCCTCGAACGGGTCGAGCTGCGCCGCGGCGACCCGACGGCAATCCTCGGCCAGAAAAATATGGCAGTAGTTGTTCTGGATGGCCGGGTTGGCGCTGATCCGTCCCAAGGGGCGGATGTGCCCGGGCGCGTAGCCGGTCTCTTCTTCGAGTTCCCGCACGGCGGCCTCCTCGGGCGATTCGCCCGGATCGACGATCCCGCCGGGGACTTCCAGCGAGATGCGGCGGATTCCGTGGCGATACTGCCGGATCAGGACGAGTTGGTCGTCGCAGGTGATCGGCACGACGTTGACCCAGTCGGGCGAATCGAGGACGACGAAATCCTGTTCGGCCGCGGTGGGCTCGAACCGGTAGCGGTCGTTGCGGATGCGGAAGATGCGGTGCGAGGATACCTCGCAACTGCCCAGCAGCGTCCAACTGTCACTCGACACGGTTGCGTCCTCCCGGGTAAAGGGGGCTCGGGGACTGGGGGCTCGGGACTGGGGGCTCGGGACTGGGGAAACGGCATCATCCTGAGCCCC
>JABMRB010000079.1 GCA_013202865.1 Candidatus Nealsoniibacteriota bacterium
CCACGCCGACGTCCACTACTACGTTCCCCACCGGATCGACGAGGGCTACGGGCTCAACGACGAGGCGATCCGTGCCAAGGCGTCCGAGGGAACCGAGATGATCGTCACCGTCGATTGCGGTATCGCCAGCGTGAAACAAGTGGAGCTCGCCCGCGAGTTGGGCATTGACGTAGTGATTACCGACCACCACGAGCCGGGGCCGCAACTGCCCGAGGCCGTCGCGATCGTCCATCCTCGCTTGCCGGGCGGCAGCTATCCGTTTGGCGGGCTCAGCGGCGCGGGGGTCGCACTGAAACTGGCCTGGGCGATTTGCCAGCGGGCCGCCGGGGCGAAGAAGGTCGGCCCGCAGATGCGGGATTTTCTGCTCAAGGCCGTCGGGCTGGCCGCTCTGGGGACCGTGGCCGACGTGGTGCCGTTGATCGATGAGAACCGCGTGCTGGTCCGCCACGGACTGGCCGGCGTGGCTGCCAAACCCACCTTGGGGCTGGCCAAGCTGATGGAAATTACGAAACTCGACGGCAAGGGGCGGTTGGAGAGCGAGGACGTTGCCTTCACCATTGCGCCGCGGTTGAACGCCGCCGGGCGGCTCGGGCAGCCCCTGTTGGCCGTCGAGCTGCTGGTGACCGATCGACCGGACCGGGCCGACGAACTGGCCCGCTACATCGACGGTCTGAACGCCACGCGGCAGACGCTCGAACGCAGCATCCTGCTGGCCGCCGGCAAGCAGGCCAAGGAGCAGTTCGATCCGGCCGACGACGCCGCCCTGGTGCTGGCCGACCGCGGCTGGCACCCCGGCGTGATCGGCATCGTGGCCGGGCGGCTGGCCGAGAAGTATCACCGCCCGGTGGTGCTGATCTCCTGGGATCAGTTGGGCATCAAGCCGGGGATCGGTTCGGCGCGCAGCGTGCCCGGGTTCAACTTGCATGCAGCCCTGGCCGCCTGTGATGAGTACCTCGTTTCTCACGGCGGCCACGCGGCGGCGGCCGGGCTGAAGATCGAAGCGGACCAGCTCGAAGGGTTCCGCGCGGCCTTCTGCGAAATTGCGGAAGCGGAGATTGCCGAGTCGCAACGGGTGGCCACGCTGCCGATCGACGCCGAGGCCCCGCTCAGCGCGTTCACACTGCAAGCCGTCCGCCAGATCGATCGGCTGGGCCCGTTCGGCGAAGGCAACTCGCGACCGCTGCTGTGTGCGACGGATGCAACGCTCGTCGAACCGCCGCGCAAGATCGGTGGCGGACATCACTTGTCGCTGAAGCTCGCGCAAGACGGCGTCTCGTTTCGGGCGGTGGCTTTCGGCGGCGGCGAATGGGCCGACGAATTGACCGCCCTGGACGGACCGATCGACGTGGCCTTTCGTCCGGTGATCAATACGTTTCGCGGCCGCTGCAACGTCGAGCTGCATCTGGTCGATTGGCGAACACCCGCAACCGGGGGCACCCGCGATGAGCAAGGCCGATCTGCAAGATGACATTGGCCGAATGCTCGACGTCCAACTGCGGCGGCGGGGAATCGTCGATCGGCGGGTGCTGGCTGCCATGGCCAAGGTGCCGCGAGAGCAGTTCGTGCTCGAGGGCAGCCGCCACGAGGCCTACGCCGACCGGGCCTTGGGGATCGATTGCGGGCAAACCATCAGCCAGCCGTACATCGTGGCACTGATGACGCAGGCGCTGGAGCTTTCCGGCAGCGAAAAGGTGTTGGAGATCGGCACCGGCAGCGGATACCAAACGGCAATCCTGGCCGAGTTGGCCGGCGAAGTGATCAGCATTGAACGGCATGCCGAGTTGGCTGAACGCGCGTCGGACGTGCTGTCCGCCCTGGGATACGAGAACGTCACACTGACCGTCGGCGACGGCACGCTCGGTTGTGAGGGGCGGGCCCCGTTCGAGCGGATTATCGTCACCGCCGCTTGCGCCGAGTGTCCCCCCGCGCTGCTGGCCCAACTCGCCGAGCATGGCGTTCTCGTAGCGCCGCTGGTCGGCCGCGATTACCAAACTCTTCAAGCGATCCGCAAGGTAGCCGGCCAACTGCAATCCAGAGACCTCTCCGCCTGCCGCTTCGTCCCGCTCGTCGGCGAGCACGGCTGGAAAGAGTAGTGGGGAGTGGGGAGTGGGGAGTGATCTGAAAACGCCCCCCGACTGCGTTCGGGGGGGATACCGAACGATCATCGGCGTTGTCACCCGCTGTTGTCACCGAGTGCCATCGCGTGCCATAGGAACGGCGGATGAGAATCTGCGGCGGGGAATACTCTCGGCCCCGACCCGCGAAGTAGACTGCATCAGATCACGCAACGGATTCGGAGAACGGGCCATGATCGGTGTGCGTCGCAATCTACTTCCTTTGTCTCTCGTGTTGACGTCGTGGCTGGCGGCGGCCGGCTTGGCCGTTTGCTTTCACGAGATGACGTCCGCCGGGCCGCCAAAACAGTCGGAAACGGAGTTTGCCCGAGATGCGTTTGGATACGCGTTGGAGAATCTGGTAGCGGAAATCGTCCCCGAAGTCGGCCCCGCACGCCCGCCCTACCAACCCGCACGCTACGATCTGGGCCTGAACCCCAACGAAGAGACGGGCCCGATTCATCGGGGCACCGCAGCCAAGAACAATCTTTCGCTCACGGGAATGCGAATCCGGGCAATGATCCGGCAAGACCGCCTCGAACGTGCGTGGCAAGGACTGAACGACGTGTCGCTGGAACCGTCGTCCGCCACCGAATCGGCCGACTGGCAACTGCTCGCTTACGCGTTCGGTGAGAAGCCGTTGGAGGACGCACTGAAGGCCGCCCGAGCCGCGGGACCGGAACATCGATACCGCCTGGCCCGATTGCTCCTGGCCGAGTGCCGGTTCAACGAGGCGATCGGCGAACTGGCGTCGTTGGCCGACGGCAAGGCCACACGTACAAAGAAGGACGGCCCCGCTCCGGTCGCCCATCGCGCTGTGGCCCTGCTGGTCCGTCATCAGGCCGAGCGCAGCGTGTTAGCCACAACCGTACCGCTATTGCCGTTGAAGTTCGATCTCGACGGCTATCTCGACCGCAAGGCCAAGGCCCCGGTTGCCGGAGCACTGATCCGTGCGTTGCGAAACACGCTGCCCGAGCGGCTGACGGTTACGGTCGTCGAGGAAATCGTCGAGGAGCTGGAGTTGGCCGACGACCTGGACCGGCCGTGGGACGAGTTGAATGGCGACGAAGAGGTTGTTTTATCCGGCCAACTCGGTCCGCTTGAACTGGCGAGCCGGCTGTACGACACGAGCGAGAAATACCTCGTTACCACGGGCGACGAACTGGTGCTCTATCGCCATGGCGAACAATGGATCACCGGCGACCGCGTCGAGTTCACTCTCTTCTCGATCTTCAACGGGCCGATGCGACTGCGCCTTTATCGCTTTGCCACGCAGACCGACTGGCAACAGGTCGACGAGAAGACGTTGGCCGCGATGACACCCGAACGAACCTGGACGCAGACCTTCCTGCCGCTGAAGGAGAACAATCGCAAGCTGCCGCAGGAGTTCGAGGTGATCGTGGAGAACGTGCCCGAGGGCTACTGGCTGCTAACCACCGAAGCCCGCTACGCGCCGATGGTGGCTGCGTGCAAGTTCTGTGTGAGCAACGTGGCGTTGTACCTGCGAACCGGCAGCAACCGGGGCATGGTGCTGGCGGTCGACCGCCGCGACGGCAGCCCGGTGGCCGATCTGCCGGTCGAGTTGACGATCACCGGTAAGCCCAAGGTAGACGCGATCGTCGAGCGGATCAAACCGTCGTTGAAAGACGTCTTCATTGCCGGTTTTCAAGGCGAGCCGATCGACGGCAGCCGCCATACCAAGACTCCCCCGCCGGACCCGACCGGCATCTTCGGCGATCCGGACCCGTTCGGCGGCGATCCGCCCGACGATCCGCCCGACGACCGTGCGACCGACCTGCCGGTTCGCGATCACCTGCAAATCGCCCGCGCGTATGCCCAAGGGGTCAAGGCCCGGCGGCGGCATCCCGATTTCAAGCAGCGCCACCCCTTGCTGACCGGCTCCGACGGTAGCGTCCAGTTTCCGCTGGATCTCTCGCGGACCGACTACCGCTACGTGCTCAAGGCAACGCGAACCGACAAGCAACTCGACGCCGCCCGGCTGACAAACACGCAGTTGGAATTCCATCCTAATGAGGCACCGCCCGACAAGCCCAAGGCCGTTGTCTGGCTGGCCCGCCCGATCCATCGGCCCGGGAGCACCGTGCAATTCAAGGGCATCGTGCGGCAGTTCAACGGGCTACGCGTGGCCGACCACGATCCGACGAGCACGAGCAGCGTCGAGGTCACGGTTCGCACCGACCGGGAGACGCTCTGGCAGGGACGATGCGAAGTCTCCGAGGCCGGGACCTTTTGCGGCAGTTTCAAGATCCCGCCGACGGCTGAACTGGGGCCGTACTTCTTCAACGTCGACGGCACAGCGTCCCTCGCTGCCGGCGGCACTGTGACTGCGCCTTCGATACCGTTGCAGGTGGCCGAGTATCGGCTGCCGACGTACCAGGTCGAGCTCTCGCTGCCCAAGCGAAAGCAGGCCGGCGGCGAGCCCATGGAAGCGTCGGCCGAGGTCCGCTACTTCACCGGCAAGCCGGCCATTGGAGCGGAAGTGGAGTTGGCGTTGGAAACGGGCGAGCACGACCCGCCTACAGTAGTCGGGCTGACCGGCAAGGACGGACGCGTGAAGCTCTCGCTGCCGCTGCCGCAGGTGGAGGACGATCGCCAGTTCGCCGTCCGGGCGACCGTGATGGACGCCTCCGGTCAGACGTACTCCCAAAGCGGACAAGTCTCCGTGGTGGCCAACGCGTTCCAGGTGAGCGTGCATCCGGAGAAGTACGAGGTGACGCTCGGCGAGACAATCCGCGTGGAGGTCCACGCCAAATCGTGGCAGGGCGAGCCGATTGCCGGTGCAACCGTCGTGATCGACGGCACGAAAGAGAACGCGGCGACGGACGAGTCGGGCAGCGCGTCCCTGTCGGTCAAAGCGACCGCAACGGACGTGTGGCAGTCGATGACTGTCGCGGTCGTCGCCGATGGCAAGGTGGTTCGCAACCGGTCGACGTCGATCACTGTCCTGCCGAAACGGAAACCGACCGACGAATCGGAGCAGACCCAAACGCCCGAGCAGCCGAAGCCCGAGGACGCACCGCCGAAGCCGTTCGTCCATTTCCGGTCGGTCCCCAGCCAGATCGACGCGGGCGATCCGTTGGAATTCACGTTGGACGTGGGGGGACGCCCCGAACGACGCAACCTTGTGGCCCTGTTTGCCGAAAACACGCAGATGCTGCACACACAGGTCCTGCGGCTGCCGCCCGGCCTGCATCGCCTGACGATCCCCACGCGGTCAGAGTGGGCACCCAGCCTGACGTTGACCGCCACGTTGTTCGACGGTAGCCGGATCAACGTCCGCTCGCACCACTGCTACCTGCGGCCGACTGAAAAGTTCCTCACGCTTGCGATCGAAACCGACTGCGACCAGTACAAGCCGGGCCGGCCGTGCGTTGCCCTGATTACCGCAACCGGCCACGACGGTCGTCCGATCCCGCGAGCCGAGATTAGCCTGGGCGTGGTCGACGAGGCGGTCTACGAATTGATGCGCGACCCGACGCCCGACTTGCACGATTTCTTCTACCGCTATCACCTGCCGCATCTGTGTTCGGGCCATTACGACTGTCCGGCGCCCGAGTGCGAGACGCTCTGGTACTGGCTGGGGCCGCGATATGCGTGGGGGCACTACGAAGTGGTTGACGATTCTGGCTCACTACGGGCACTCGGCGCTCGCTACGGTGGTTGCGGTATGGCCAGGCGAAGTGCCAAGCACCGGATCCGTCGCCGGTTCCAAGAGACGGCCCATTGGGTGGCCGACCTGGTGACCGACGAGCAAGGCCGAACTCGGACGACGTTCGAGTTGCCCGACAACCTGACCAACTGGCGGTTCACGGCCCGGGGCGTGACGGCCGACACCAAGGTGGGCGAGATCCGCGTCCAGCGGCGCACGTTCCTGCCGCTGCAAGTCGAACTGGCACTGCCGCGGAGTTTTCGCCAAGCCGATCGGATCGAACTGCCCGTGGTGCTGCATAACAACGCCGACCGGGTGAGAGAGGTCCGCGGTACGGTCCGCATCGGCGACGATAAGCAGCGGCCGTGGAAGCCGCGGTCACTGGATGCATTAGCCACCGGACGTCTGACGGTGCCCATCCACGCGACTGCGGCCGGGCCGATTCCGATTTTCGCTTCGATCCGCGATTCGCACGGCAAGGCCGGCGACGCAATCGAGAAGAATCTGATTGCGTTGCCGCGGGGGCATCGATTCACGCAATGCTACAGCGGGCCGTTGAGCAAGGCGGCGACCGTTCGCATCGAAGCCGGCGGCACCATTACCGACCACGGCCTAACGCTGAGGATCCGTCGCGAATCGGGATTGGCCGGGCCGGTTTGCTCGGCGCTCGACGACCTGATCCAGTATCCTTATGGCTGCGTGGAACAGACGATGAGCCGGTTCATGCCGGCGGTCGTGGCGGGCAAGGCGATCGCAGCCGCCGGGGTGGAGAATCCCGCCGCCGCTCGGCTGCCCGAGGTCATTACCAAGGGCCTTGCCCGGCTGGCCGACTTCCAGCACGACGACGGCGGCTGGGGTTGGTGGAAGGACGACGCGACCAACGACTTTATGACGGCCTACGTGCTCGAGGGGCTGTCGCGGTGCCGCCGGCAGGATCGTTCCGTGCCGGAGCGGATGATCGACCGGGCCGCCAAGTACCTGGCCGGGCAACTCCGCAACGGCAACCTGCAAGGACACCGCCCCGGCAGCGTCGGCAACGTCAACCTCGCGGTCTATGCGAGCCACGCGCTGGCGACCTTGTACGAACAGGACCGGCAGCGCTACCGACAGGGGATCGAGGAAACCGAGACGGTGTTGCGTTCGATCGAAGATTCCGACGTTTCACTTGGCGCGATCGATCGGATCCTTTTGGCCGACGTGTGGCGGATGCTCGCAGCCGACGAGTGGGCAACGAAGATCCTCGCCGAGCTATCCGATCAGGTCCGCCCGGTTCGCGGCGATCGCGGCACGATCGTTGCCACGGGAGCCTTGCTGGAGGTGGGCGTCGCCATTGCCCCGGACGACGATCGCTGGCCGCGGCTGGCTCGCCAATTGGTCCTCGCCCGGCAGGCAGCGTCCTGGGGTGATACGCTGACCAATGCGGCGGCCGTCCGCGGATTGGCTGCCGTGTTGGCGACTACGAAGAAGCAGGAAGCGGTGCCGGTAGTCGTTCGCGTCGACGGTGAGCGCGTGGGCGTGCTTGGGCGGGCCGACGGCAACACGATTAATCTCCAGCGTCCCCATGTCGGCGTGGTCACTCTCCATCCGGCCAGGCCGGGCAGCGGCGACTTCTACGGGATCCGTCTGGAGGGCTATTTGGAACGTCCGCCGGCCAACCCCCGCGATCCGGCCGTCACACTGCGGTCTCGCGTCTTCCGATTGCAGCCGGAGCGGCAGGAACTCATGCCCGGTGCCACAGGTCGGCTCCGGGTGCCGCGAGGCGTAACGCTGGAGGTTCTCGCAGAGGTCGAGTTGAAACGGGCCATCTCCCACGCCCGGCTGACGATCCCGCGCCCCTGCGGCATGGAGTTGGTCCGCCCGCCTAAGACCGGGCAAGGCATCGTAGCCACCGAACAGCGTGACGAAGCGCTGCACTTCTTCATCGACCACTGGCTGGCCGGCACCCATCGAATCAACTTCCTCGTCCGCGCCGAACTCGATGGCACCGTCTCCGTGCCCGTGGCCGAGCTGGTTCCCATGTACGACGATCCGCTGCCGGTGGCAGTTCACGCGGCGTCAGAGTGGGTTGTACAGGGCGAGGACGAATAGCAGAGAATTGGAGTAGCTGCACTCGCCAGAGTGCGGGAATCCGACGGTCTGGCGACCGTGGCTACAAGGAACTCCGTACGCTACGCACCTCAGCCCGACTTGGCGATCAGTTCCTGGGCGATCACACTGAAGATGTCCGTGGCGACTTGCCGCTTGCTGCCGGAGAACGCGCCCAGCACGTTGCCGGCGGGGTTGATGATCTCGATTTTCGTGTCCAGAGCATGCATCGCTCCGGGACCGTTGACGACAATCAGATCGCAACTCTTGCGTTCGAGCTTCTGCAACGCCCGCATCCGCTCGTCCTCGGTCTCCAAGGCAAATGCCACCATCCATTGCGACTGCTTGATAGTGCTAAGCCGGGCAACCACGTCGGGGGTCTCGATCAGTTCGAGCACCAACGGCCCGCCCGTGCGGCGGATCTTCGAGGAAGCAACTACCACCGGCCGATAGTCGCATGGGGCGGCGACGCCGATCAGTCCGTCGCAGGCAGGGAAGACCTTCAGGGCCGCCTCAAGCATTTCCTCGGTAGAGATAATCGGAATCACCTCAGCGGCGGCCGAGTACTCGACATCGACCGGCCCGCTGACCACGATCACGTCGTGCCCGGCCTCGATCGCAGCAGCCGCCAGCGCCGCTCCCATCCGGCCGCTCGACGCGTTAGTCAAGTAGCGTACCGGGTCGAGGTACTGGTAGGTGGGGCCGGAAGTGATCAGAATGCGAGACATATTGGGGAAAGGACGAAGTTCAAATGACGAATGACGAAATCGGAAATGACGAAGTAAGGAATGACGAATGACGAAGTAGGACAAGTGACGCCGATGCGGCTCTTCGTCATTCGTCATTCGTGCTTCGTCATTTCCCCATTCGGCATTTCTTCCGCGATCATCTCGAATATCTTCTCCGGCGAGGCCATGCGTCCGGGGCCGC
>JABMRB010000724.1 GCA_013202865.1 Candidatus Nealsoniibacteriota bacterium
AAGAATCGTCCTCGACCACCACGGGCCGCCGGCGTCCGCTGCGATCGAACTCGCCCAACTGCATGCGGTGGCACTTCAGCCCGGCGCGGTGTCCGTTGACCGCCGACGATGTGCTCTTCGACGATCTTCCGCACCTTCTTCTTGTCCAGCCTGCCGTAGAGAAACTTGGCGCCCGACTGCTCGGTCACGGTGATCATGGGCTCCTGGTCGCAGAGTCCAAGACAGGCGGATTTTTGCAACGTGACGTTCTTCTCGGCGGCGCGGCTCAATGCACTCGCTAGTTCCGAAACGATTTCCCGGCCGCCGGCGGCGATGCCGCAGGTTCCCATGTGAACCGTAATCCGCATTTCCTTCGGGCCGGAGCGCGGAGCTACTTCGGATTGGGCCGTTTCCCGCAGGGTCTTCAAATCCTCCCTGCTCGCGATCTTCTTACCCATGTCGATTCTCCCTCGGGTCAAAAGGAACCATCTTGCCCAGTTTGGTTCAAGATCTCCGAGACCTTGACGGGCTTTACTCGCTGGTACACCACATCGTCCACGGTGATCGCGGGGGCGAGGCCACAAGCCCCAAAACAGCGGGCAGCCGCCAGGGAGAACATCCGGTCGGGCGTGGTCTCGCCCACGTCGATGTGGAGGTTCGCCTTGATCGCATCCAGCACCCGTTTGCCGCCGCGAACATAGCAGGCGGTTCCCAGGCACACGCGAATCAGGTGCTTGCCGCGGGGCTGCGTCGAAAAAAACGAGTAGAACCCCACCACGCCGGCTACCTCGCTGTAGGCGCGATCCAGACCCAGCGCGATGCACTTTAGGGCACACTCCGGAAGATACCCGAAGAGAGATTGCGCGATCTGGAGCACGGGAATGAGCGCCCCCGGCTTGTCGCGGTAGTCGGCCAACACCTCGTCGAGCCTGGCGAGAAGCTCGGCTTCGGTCGCCTCGTGGCCACATGCGCAGGTTTCTGCTGAACAGTCCATCGATTTCTCCTGGCCTACGGATTCAAGGTCCTATTGCGTGACATGAAGAGACTCGATCCCGCTCCCGATTCTCGCCGATACGCGCCGCGCCACCGCCAACCCGTTGCGCCGGCCGATCGGCAGCTCTCTGGCAACGTCGGAGACGCGAACGAGGTACTGCTCATCACCCACGACGAACCTACATAAGAGATTGAGTTCAGGATTCGTGCAAACCACCGACGAGACCGTGGCGGCGATGTTGCCGATCGGAATTCTGTCGACATGGTTCAACTGCATGGTGGCCTCGACTGCGAGGCCGCCGAGCGTAGATTGCCGGAGCACAAGTCGTCCGGCCGCCTGTTCGGCCGTACTGCAAAAAAGGGCCAGACCGAGCCCCGTCCGCTTATTGTTCTTGGTCGTGTAGAAAGGGTCCACTGCCGTTTCGGGCGGGACGTCCAGTCCGGGCCCATCGTCTTCGACAACGATTTTCAGGACGTCCGTTTGGTGATTCTCCTCAAGTGTCATCAGGACCGTCGAGGCCCCGGCGTGGACCGCGTTCTCAAACAGATCAAGGATGTGAAGGGAAAGCTCATGCATTGCACTGTCTCTCAGCCGTGCCGCCCTCTCAAGCCCAGGACGTAAAGTTTTCCGACAATATTGAAAGCCGAATCTTTCGACGTGTACAGCCAGATTCGTTCCTCGGTGGCCTTTCTAACAACGCGTTCGTCAGGCATCCTGCTCGAAGCAAAGATGATTCCCACAACCCCCGCGTGGACCGCAACGGCGAGCACGTTCAAATGCACGTGGCGAGTCACAAGCAGGCTGTCGGCCGGGGCATTTGCCAGCACGTCACTGAGGAGATCGGAGGCATGGCCACACACCACCTCCGCCCGCGTGTCCCCAGAAATCTCAAGCGTCAGATTCCGAAGGCTCAGCTTTTCGGCGATCTCGTTGAGTTTCACTCGTCTTTCCCCCAGACTTTCGGCGCGACGTCGTTGAGAAGGCAGAAGGCCGGCACATCCATCAGTTCCGCGACGCGGACGATCTGCAACCCGGTCAAGTTCGTCACCAGCAAGGTCCCGGCGGTCCCTTTGCTGAGCAGGTCACTAATCCTGTCTCCAGCGTAGATACTCTCGATCTCGATGTCCTGCGATGGACACGAGGTCGCGATGCTGGCTTCGATGCTCTGGATCAGATCACGTAGTTTCATTTGCCGACCTGACTGCGAATGCCCCCGACTTTCCCTCATGGGAACGCAACCGCTGTGCCACATGGGCCACGGTATCCAGAAATCGCGTAAGTCTTGCCAGCGCCGTGGGTTAGGGAGTTCCGGACCCACCGACCGGCTCCGGGGTCCGATGGGCGCGGTACGCACGGGGGAGAAGAGATCGCGTCGGAAAGTCAAGGCAGAAAAGAAGTTGCGGCAAATGTGCATGGATCCCCCGTGGGAGATCCAGACACGCTCCCTATCAAACTCGGTAGTCCGTTTTCTCGAGCCCGTATCGCTTCATCCGCTCGTAGAGCGCCCGTCTCGATATGCCCAGGGTCACCGCGGTCGCCGTGATCTCGCCATGGTTCTTCCGCAAGACCGCATCGATGACGGTCATCTCGGTCCGTTCCATCTCGTCTCGCAAGCGTCCGGGCGTGGCGGGGAGCGAAAGCAGACGCGGGGCCATATTGGCTTCGTCGGGGGTGAACGGGCCGGCAACGCCCCCGCAGGCGGTAATCACCATGCGCTCAATGCTGTTCTTCAACTCTCGGACGTTTCCCGGCCAGGCGTAGCGGGACATGTCCAGAAGGGCCTTCTCCGTGACCTCCGGCGTGGGGACGCCGTTTCGGACGGCCGCTTGCTTCAGGAAGTGGGAGATCAGCAAGGGAAGATCGTCCCGACGCTCCCGCAAAGCGGGCACCACCAGGCTCAACACGGCGATGCGATGGTAGAAGTCTGCCCGCATGCGACCCCGCCGCACTTCCTCCTGAAGATCGACTTTCGTGGCCGCCATGAGGCGAACGTCCACCTGTTGCGACCGGTCGCCGCCTAGCGGCTGAACCAGACCGTCTTCGAGTACGCGAAGCAGTTGGAGTTGTGCTCGCTGGGGCATGCTCTCGATCTCGTCGAGGAACAGCGTACCGCCGGAAGCCGTCACCAGCTTGCCCGCCCTCTCGGACTCGGCCCCCGTGAAGGCGCCCCGCGTATGGCCGAAAAGCTCGCTCTCGAGCGTTGTTTCCGGCAGTGCGCCCGCATTGAGCGGCACGAAAGGCCCGTCACAACGCGGACTCTGGGCATGAACGGCACGGGCGATCACCTCCTTGCCGGCCCCGGTTTCTCCGCTGATGACGACTGGGGCGTTGGATTTGGCCAACACGTCGACTTGTTCGTAGACGTCTTGAATGATCCGGCTGCGGCCCACCACGCCGAACCGTCCGTGCTCCTCCGGCGAGAGGACGTTCAGACGCCTGCGCAACTCGTCCGCTTCGCGTCGCAGCGCCATGCGCTCCGTGGCCCGCCCTACACAGGCCACGAGCACGTCGGCCTCAAATGGCTTCTCGACGAAATCGTAGGCACCGGCTTTCAAGCAGCGAACGGCCATGGCGACGTCCCCGTGTCCGGTGATCATGATCATCGGCAGCGGGAACCGGCGGCGGGTCATCTCGGCCAGAAACTCCTCCCCGTCCATCCCTGGCATCTTCACGTCGCTGACCACGCAATCGGCCTCCTCGAGCCCCGGCCACGCCAAGGCGGCCTCGGCCGAGGAAAACGCCTGCACGGCGTAACGGCGCAGGCGGAGCATCTGCGCCACGGACACGCGGGCCGCCTCGTCGTCGTCGACGATCACGACGATTCCTTGGGTTTGTTCTCCCGTCTCAGACATGACGTTTCGTTGCCTCCCCGGAATCGGCGGCCTCGGCCGCTGGCAGACGTATGGTGAACCGGGCCCCCATGCCAAGTTCGCTTTCTGCCCCGATGGTGCCTCGGTGATCTTTGATGATCCTTTGAGAAATCGTCAATCCCAGGCCCGTACCGTGCCCTCGTTCCTTCGTGCTGAAGAACGCCTCGAACAGCTTCTCTGATCTGTCCGCGGAAAACCCCGTTCCCGTGTCCTCGACCTCGACCACCAGAGGGCGATCCTCGCTCGCGTTTACGTACGTCCGTACCGTGAGGCAACGCCGGTCTTTCTCTTCCATGGCCTGCCGGGCGTTGGTCAGGAGATTCAGAAACACCTGTTCCAGTTGGATCCTGTCCCCCATCACCCGCTGCAGGCCACTGGCCAGGTCCAGACTGACCTCCACGCCGGTGAGTCTCAACTGGGGCGTGAGGAATTCGATGCTCTCGCGGATGATCTCGTTGATTCCCAGAGGCACGAAGTGGCTTTCCGACTTCCGCGTCATGTCGCGCATCTGGTTGATGGTTTTCGCGGCGCGTTGCACCTGCTCCGTAATCCACCGGAGGTTTTCCTTCAGTTCCTCGGTGCCGCCAACGCCCTCTTGCAGCATGTAGAGAGCGTTGTTGGCAAAGTTCCTGATCCCGGACAACGGCTGGTTCAGTTCGTGGGCGACTGCGGCCGACATCTCGCCGAGTTCGGCCAGTCGCGCGGAATGGATCAGCTCCTCTTCCTGTTTCCGCGTGAGGTCCGCCAACTCGCGGCGCTTCGCCTCCGCCTCCTTTCTTCCCGTGATGTCGTACGCGTTGACCAGCACCGCGGGCTGGCCCTCGTAGTCGGCCGCCGAGCTCGCTACATCGACCCACGTCCGCGTCCCGTCCGCCCGTACCAGACGGCACTCGTAGCGCAGGTCCGAGACCCCAGTCGTCTCTCGGCGTTTGACGAGATGCCGCACGTTGGGCAGGTCCTCCTCGGCGATCAAGTCCCACACCGACGTGGCAACCAGATCCTCCGGCGGCCGGCCGAGCATCTGGCCGAGGCGCGAATTGGCAAACAGGATGTGCTCGTTACGATAGACGAAGATCCCGGCGAGCGACTTCTCCACGATCAAACGATAGTTTTCCTCCGACGCCTGGAGGGCCCACTTCGCCGCCTTAACCTTCTCGCTGAGTTCTCCAACAGCCACGGCCACGACGCAGAAGAAGGCGATCCTCGCGATGTCGCTCCACAGCGGGGCGTCGGCAACCCGAAAGAAATGAAGACAGACGGGCAGGCACGCCACTACGCCGGTCACGACCAGCCCGCGACGTCCCCACCACATACTGGCCAACACAATGGGAACGTAGGCGGCGTGGGTGTAGACGATGTGGATTTGCAGCGCCAGATGCATGTAGGCGCCAAACGCGGCGTAGCCCACCACCAACAGGGCAACCACGAGCATCTGCGGCAGTGTGCGACGGTCTTGTGTGCCACGATCAGCCATGGGATCGGTCCCACTCGTTCTGGTGCGCGAGCCAGTCAACTCGGCAAACCTCTCGAAAATCTGGTACGTCGTCCATTCCGCTTCATCCTCCTATCAGGCCGAAGTATGCGCACGCTAGCTTGGCGCCCGCGGCCAACGCCACGATGCCGAAGATTCTCCTGAGGACAAGTTCCGATGCCTTTTCCGCTCCCCATCGGGAGCCACAAAAACTGCCGGCCAATACGGCGATACAGAAAACTCCGGTCAGTGACAGGTCGACGTTCCCGCCCGTGAACAGAAAGGAAACCAGTGCCCCGGAAGAATTGAGCAGAATGTATAACGAGGTGATCGGCGCCAGTGTTTTCATGTCGGCCCACCCCAGCGCGATCAGCACGGGTCCCAGAACAATACCTCCTCCGATTCCGACCAGTCCCGAAATAATGCCGATTGCCATGCCCAATAACAGCGAGGGCAAGACCGGAGGGTTCTTGGAGCGACGGTGTTCCGCTTTGTTCTTGGCGAATAGCATTTGGAGCGATGCGCAAATCAGAGCAATCGCCAACATGGCCTGGAAGCTGGTCGAGGACGCCACTATGTTGAGAGCCCAAGCCGTAGGGCGCAGGATCGTGGGGTCGGAGTTCCAGAAAGACATGACGCTCAGATAAGCAGTACCGCCGCCAAGGCCCACGGACGCGTACACGCACGCTGTCAACGTGATCAGGCAAACAAGAATGAAGTACGCCAACTCGGCCTCCCTTTCAATAGCGACCCATTCATCATGCGCCAAACAGTGTTCCTCACTGCATGAAGCGTTTCAACTCACTTGAACGGCCATATCAAAGGAATCAACAGGCTGGCGACGAGCCACATGAGCAAGTTCATCGGAACGCCGATTTTCAGGAAGTCCTTGAACCGGTAACCTCCCGGCCCGTATACCATCATGTTGCACTGATAACCGATGGGTGTGGCAAAACTTGCCGATGCCCCCATCATTATCGCGAATACAAACGGGGTGGGACTTATTCCCATCTGATTGGACGTGGCCATCGCGATGGGAAACAGCAGCAGCGCCGCCGCGTTATTGGTGACCATTTCAGTGAGTATCGAAGTTGTGATATAAATGATGGATAAGACTAGCCAAGGGTTGCCTCCCCCCAGACCTATCAGTTGCACCGCAATGAACTCGGCTGCGCCTGTTATCTGCATGGCATTTCCGATACCGAAGGCGGCGACGATGACCAGTAAGACCTGGGCGTCGATGCTGCGCAGGGCCTGCACGGGGGTCATGCACCGTGTGATAAGCAAGGCGGCGGCGGCAATCGTGGCGGCCTTGAACATGCCCACTCCCCCGAA
>JABMRB010000725.1 GCA_013202865.1 Candidatus Nealsoniibacteriota bacterium
AGACCTGCGCGCCCGGCGGGTTGGTCCGAATCGTCATCCGGCGGCGGACGCACCCGGCGCAGCAGGCCGACGCCAGCAGTGCAATCAGCAGCCGGCAAGGCACGGATCGTCGGGCGGTGGGTCGGGAGTCCGGAGCAGAGGCCGGCATGGCGGAAACGTTCGATTTGGGTTGCACGAAGTATACAAGCCCAGCGCGGGCGGCGGAGTATACTCGCACGGCGTGGATACGCCTAGGTCGAATCGTCTGAAAACGGTCTCCGCTCCGGACTGGCTCTGTGCCGCCGACAAAGCTATATTTGATAGTTGACGTGGACTTGCTAGCTACGGTCGCCAGACCGAGGGCAATTGCCCTCGAAAACCACGCTCTGGCGAGCGTGGCTACGAGTTGGGCAAATGCTTGCCGACGAGTCGACGTAACCCCAACGATAACAACACGTTATGAACCCGTCCGCCAAACAACGATCCCCGGCAGCATGAGCCAACAGACGACCAACTGGGACCACTGCCTGCAACACGCCGCGATCAGCGACGTGGGGCTTCGGCGCGCCAATAATCAGGACTCCATGGCCGTGGTCCTGGCCGGCACCAATGAGCTTTTCCGCAAGCAGGGGCATCTCTTCATCGTGGCCGACGGCATGGGGGCCCATGCGGCCGGCGAACTGGCCAGCCAGTTGTCTACCGAAACGATCACCCAGACCTACTCGAAACTGCTGCATCTGCCGCCCCCGCAAGCGATCCTCGCGGCCACCCACGACGCCAACGCCAAGATCCACGGCCGTGGCGAGGCCGACGAAGAGTTCCGCGGCATGGGTACCACCACCACGTCGCTGTTGCTGCTGGGCGAAGGCGCCGTGCTGGCCCACGTAGGCGACAGCCGGGCATACCGGCTGCGGGGTAGTCGTTTCGAGCAGTTGACGTTCGACCATAGTCTGGTCTGGGAGATGAAGGCGGCCGGCCAGTTGCCCGAAGGAATGTCGGCAGATCACATCCCCAAGAATATCATCACCCGGTCGTTGGGGCCCAACGCGACCGTGGCGGTCGACCTGGAAGGGCCCTTTCCGCTGGCCGTCGGCGACACGTTCCTGTTGTGCAGCGACGGGCTCTCCGGACCGGTGGCCGACGAAGAGATCGGAATCATCCTGGCGTCCATGGCGCCGGACGAGGCGGTTCGGGCGTTAGTCGATCTGGCGAATCTGCGGGGCGGGCCGGACAACATCACCGCGGTCATTGCCCGAGTGACCGGACCGCAAGTGGCCCAACAGCCGGACGACGATCCGCAGCCCCAGCCGCAACAACCGACCGCGAGACCGGTCCATCCGATCGTCTGGACGCTGTTGGTTTTGTTCCTCGTGGGTGCTGCCGGATTGGCCGCCAACGGGATGATGATTCCGGCCCTGGTCAGTCTGGCCCTTGCCGCCGGGGCAGGCATCGCGGCGTTGGTGCAGCGACAGGGCGGCGAGAGCGAGGGCCAGTTCAGCGGCCAGCCGCTGGGTAAGGGCCCTTATTCAGTCTACAAAGTGGCAGTCAATCCGGAGTTTGTCCAGCGGCTCGGTCAGATCATCATCGAGTTGCGGGGCGCCGCCACAGCGGGCGGCTGGGTCGTCGACTGGGACCGATTCAACGCAGATTCCGCCCAGGCCGCCGCCGCGGTGGAGGCCGACGACCACGTGAAGGCGGTCCGCGACTATTTCCACGCGATCAGCTTCATGATGTCCGAGCTGAAGCAACAGCGTCGCAGCAGCGGGGAAGACGTCTTTGGCCCTTAGAACTCGTACAGGAATAACTTCCCGAGTCAGTTCTTGGGCGTTGGCTTTGAGCTATGAGCCTTGAGCTTTCTCACTGCTCATAGCTCATAGCTCATTGCCAAATCGGGAAGTAGTTCCTGTATCTTAGGGACCGTCCAGAAGCGAGACCGGCCCTCCACCCAAGAAAATCCCGCCGGCTCGCCCGGCGGCTCGTTCGGTTTCTTACTACACTAATCCGTTTACATTCGGCTCTTGACACGATTTGTAGCGTAAGCTGTAATAGCAATACAGTACCAACACGTGACACGGCACCGTTGTGGCGCCGAACCATTGGGGACGTAGCTCAGTTGGGAGAGCGTGGCGTTTGCAACGCTGAGGTCGAGGGTTCGAGTCCCTTCGTCTCCACTGAGGGTCTCTTGCGGCAAAACGCCGTAAGTGGCCTTTCTCTTTGCGCTTGCGGCGATACAATGACCTCCATCGGGGGCGATCTATCGGTCGATTTCGGCCGATTGTCCGATAAGGCGTCCGATAATTGTCCGATAAGAAGCCCCGAATGTCCGATAAGGCACCTCTGTAGAGTTGTCGATGGGGGATCGCAGGTATGGCTACTCGCACACGGAAAAAGTGGAAGCCGCAGCAAGACGGGCAGTACATTCGGCAGCTCGGATGGAAGCACGGACGCAACGGTAACCTTGTTCAACCCAAGTTCCGCCTTGGCACCGATCTCCGTGAGGCGCGACGCCGCGAAATGATGTTGGCGGAACTCTGGCGGTGCGTCGAACAGGACGCCAGTACCGAGCCGGCTACTTGGCCGGCAGAAGCGTTGCACGTCGCCAAGCAGATTGCCCGCGATGGCCGAGCCTCCGTGCCCAAGCGTGAAGGCGAGCCGAACGGCCTGTATCTGGTCAGGATCTCGCGGCTCGCCGAGCGGCTACCCAGCATCCCACTCCTGCCGGCGGACGAGGCTGCGTTCCGGCAGGCTGCCGAGGAGCGATCGACATCGGCCACTGAGTTTGTCACGGCCTACGAAAAAGCGTCAGATGCGATTCGGCGACGATTTCGTCAGTCGGTCGACAAGATGGCCATCGCGGGCGAGGCGCAACCCGTCGGCGGCCCATCGCTCCACCAAGCTTTGCGGGACCACATCGCCTGGCTCAAGAAGGATTATGGCGATTCCAACGGCGAGGTTAGCGCTTGGGGGAAGGTCAGCAATTCCCGCTGGCCCTTTAGACGCTGCAATAAAGCGTGTTTTTGGTATTGGCTTTCGTAAACATTGGCGGGAGAATCCCGGCTGTTTGCTGGCGATGCGTATCTGCTAGCAGGTGGAATG
>JABMRB010000726.1 GCA_013202865.1 Candidatus Nealsoniibacteriota bacterium
CGGCTCGGAGGTCCGATTCGCTGACGGCGCCGGTCATCAGGATCAGGCCGCAAGGTCCCATCGAGGCGAAGACCGAAGCCTGATCGCCGACGGCCCGCTTGGAGATCTCCACGCCGGCCCGGTTGATCTCGGCGACCTGATCGGCCAGATTGTGTCTGCCGAGCATGATCCGGTTGGCCCCGAACGTGTTGGTCAGGATGATCTGGCTGCCCGCGTCGACGTAAGCCCGGGCGACTTCTTCGACCTTGTCGGGCTGCTGGAGGTTCCAAGCGTCGGGACAGGCTCCGACGGGCAACCCGCGTTGCTGCATTTGCGTACCCCATGCCCCGTCGGTCACCACGGGCCCACCGGACAGGAGTTTTTCTATTGTCGGATGCATTGCGTTTTCCTTCTTGAGTTATCAGTTATCAGTCATCAGTTGTCAGTAAGAAGACAGATGATAATTGACCACTGACGACTGGCATATCGTCTTACTCGATTTCGATGATCTCGATTTTCAACTGGCCGATGGCCTTGATCAGCGGCAATAGGCTCAGCAACGACGCTTCGTTCTTGAAGTTGCTGTGGGCGAGCTTCAGGTGGGCCGCGCCGATACCGCCCAGCGCAAGCGTGCCGTCCAGCGGGATCCAGCGGTCGTCGACGTACACCTCGGTCCACATGTGGTAGCAGAACGCCCGGGCATTGAACATATAGACCAGCCCCATCGCCACCCGCGCCGGGATGCCCCGGGCGCGGGCCACAGCAGCCAGGAGCATTGCGTGCTCACTGCAATCGCCGACGGGTTTCTCGGCCACTTCCGCAGCCGTGGCAAGGGCCTGAGTAAAGCCCTTCTCTTCGATGTACTCGCGCACATAGTGCTCCAACTTCCGGGCCACCTGCCACGCGTCGGTTTCGTCGCCGGCCGCTTGCCGAGCGATCGCGACGATTTTCGGGAAGTCGCTCTGGATCATGTTGCTTGGCTTCCGGTCGCCGTCGGTCGGCGGATCTCGCGTTGCGTCGGGGTCACCCGGTCGGCCCGGGCGAAGCGCGTAGACGGTGATTTCGGCCGTGCGTCGGTCGATCGACTTAACCTGCTGTGAAGGACCGGACGCAAACACCTTGGCCGGGTCGTTCTCCTTCAACTGCACGCGATAGCGAACGCGCCGGGTGGCATGTGGATTCGGCAGTGCCCGGGCGACCTTGACCGTCATGTCGTATCCCAGATCGAGATCGACGGCGTCGGTCTTCGCCATGGCCAGTTCCTTGGTGCCGCGAACCCTGGCCGTCCCCCCTTCGCTGTGAACCCTGATGATCTCACCCTTAGGGTCGCACCAATAGACGCTCGACAGCGACTGCCCGGCGGAAAAGCTCGCCACCATCTCGATTCGCAGCAGTTGCTTGGCACCGTCGGGCAACTGGACCTGCTCGTTGTCGGCGGCGGTCATTTCGACGGCGGCCACCTGGTTGAAGACGGCGGCGATCATGCGAAACGAGCGTTTCTCGCCGGGTTGCATGGGCTTGTCGCGTAACGAACGCTGGTCGGCAAACGGACCGCCGATATCGTCCGACCAGGCAATCGACCGGTTCGTCGTCTTGCCCTTGGACGTCGTTTTCAACTCCAGGCGGTCACCGGCCACGCGTCCGGTACTCTTGGTCGGTGCTGAGCCGAGCGACGTTTCGCACCGGTACTCGATCAGCTTTGCGTCGCGTGTTTCGGTGCTCACCGTGCGGATTCCGAGCGTAGCCCGGTCGCCAAAGCGTTTCACGCTGAAGTAGTCGACCGCCTCGGTCTCGACGAGTTTCCGCGTCGACTCGGCCACCTCGGTGACGGTGGTGTGGGTGTACCCGACCCGGGCCCCCCCCAGGTAGTTGACGTCCCACGTCTCGCCGACGACGGAGGAGTTCGTCGGCGTCGCGGCGTCGTTCTCCGAGCAGCCGGCCGCCAGCAGCGCCGCCAGCAAGCCGGGGATGATTGAATTTCGGAACCGTCGCGTTTGAGTCCATTGCATGGTATCCGTCCTACTATTCGCTTTGCGCAACCGGGCCACTGCTGGTGAAGTGTACCGTTTGTGGGCACTTGCGGCCATACGTTTCCGGGCACGGCCAAGTCTCCTCGGGGCAGGCAAACTCAGCGTGATCTGGACAGCCTTCCGGTCTGGCGGAAAAGTTCCTTCAATCCCGCGTTTCTAGGTAAGAGCGCGTCGGTTTCCGGGGTAGATTTGGGTAGAGCGGTTGCGCGACCGGTCTGCAAAGGCATTTCGCGTCGACATTTTGCGTCGGTGGCCGGCGGCTGCCGACGCCAGAGTTGCGGAACTTCCACGGTCTGGCGACCGTGGCTACGGCGAGATCAGAGTCGGTGTGACGGGCGAACGGATGATGGCGCACGTGCGGGTTGTTCCGTTTTTGCGTTGCCCATCCGGGCCGGATACGAGGAAGAGCCGGCCCCGATAAGTCCCTTCGGCCGAACGTAACCTATCGTTTGGGTAGAGAGCTTCCAGACACGGTTATTCCAGACAGCTTGTGCGTCCCCGATTGCCCCACAGAGTCCTTCGTCAAGCGAACAGAGAGCATCCATGGGCTTCCTGAAGAAGTTTTTCCGAAATGTATTCCGCGAAGGCACGATGCCGGCCGGCACCAGTAGCTTTGCTCACCTCAGCGAGGAGGAGTTGGAAGCGCACTTGGGTGTGGACCGGTACGGCGACTTCGAGTTAACCGAGGCCGTCCGCCCTTCGTACGACCTGCAGGTCGTGCCTGCGCAGGGGTTCCGCCACGACTGCTACCACGACGAGCAGAGCCAAACGAGCGTGCCCGTCCTGATGGGAGCCATCTCCGGCGACCGGCTGTTCGAGGCCTTCATGGATCTGCTCGACCCCTTGGGGAGCGTCGTCGACGTGGTCCTGGAAACCAGCCACAACCGTGGCCCCAACGGACACACCGATCTCTACCGCGAACACATCGATTTGCCCGTGCTCAAGAGCGTGCTCTGGGAGTACGAGGAATTGCTGCTGAACGACGGCTGTACCGGATTGGCCGTGCTCAACCCGGGTATCCCTCAGGAAATCCAGTTCGACGAGCACAAGCTGCTGATCATCTACGGCGATGAACTGGGTGCGTTCGAGGGCATCTTTCGCGAGCGGAGTGTTCATTGCGATGAGCAGTTGAAGTTCATCACCGAGGCCGAACACGTCCACTCCTCCAGCGATCAATACACGCAACAGTTCGACGAACTGAAGACCCGACTGGGCATGGATTGCGGGTATGAGTAGGGGAAAGTAGTGGGCAGTGAGGAGTGAGGAGTGAGGAGTCTTAAACGCCCACGCACTGCGTCGCGCGGGGTAGTCTCCGGCGTCTAATACCTCTCACGCTGGCAATTCGATACAGCCCCCCCAAGTTGCCTTCTTTGTAGCCGTTTACGCGGTTCTCTTCCTCGGTTGACCAGACCCCCTCTTGTCCGCTTGCGCCCCCCCCCTGGGGGACCTATTGCAGGGCTTGGCTTTTCTCGGGAAATCGGTTACACTTAGGCGCTGACGGGCCAGGCCCCCGTCGGGCAAGAGAACCTGAGAGGAGGTGTCGCCATGCGACGATTCTGTTGCACGCCGTGGTTTCTGTGGTCCTTTGTCTGGACCGTTGCCGTGTTGGTTCCCGCCACGTTGTTGGCCGGAGATAGCCCGCGGAAGAAAACGCTACCCAAGGGCGAAGTTGTCCAGATCTTCCCGGCGGCTGAGAAAGGCGTAATTGACGTCGAGTTGATCGCCAAAGGTTCGGCAAAGTGCCGGCTGATCGTGACCAACAAGACCGATCGCCCGTTGAACGTTCAACTTCCCGAGGCCTTTGCCGGTGTGCCCGTGTTGGGCCAACAGGGGATCATGGGGAACGACTTCATGCAGAACAACAACGCGCCTCAGCAGCTAGGCGTCGGACCGGGAGGGAACAGGAACAACTTCATGAACCCCGGCATGATGAACGTTCAAGGACCGAACCAGGGTGGGCCTAACTTGGGACGCGGCCTGCTGTTCAACCTGCCGCCGGAGAAGGTCTGCCGGCTGCGACTGCAAAGCGTTTGCCTCGAGCACGGCAAGCCGGACCCCAAACCGCTGATCAAGTATCAGATCAAGCCGATCGACGAAGTGACCGACAAGCCCGAAGTGGTCGAGGTCTGCGCGATGCTCGGCCGGGGTGAAATTCCGCAGCGGATCGCCCAGTTGGCCGCCTGGCATTTGGCTAACGACATGACCTGGAAGCAGTTGGGCCAGATTCGGCCGGCGTTCATCACAAAGCCGACCTATTCGCAGAAGGAACTGGCCGCCGCCAAGAAGGTCGTCGAGAAGGTAGCCGAACTGGTCGAGAAGCGGTCGAAGCCGGACGACAGCACGGGCGACTGAATTTAGCCCCGGGTGAACACACCCGGGGTCGATGTGGTTCCCCACCGTGTATTCATGGCGGGCTAAATAGAAGGTCCTCACACGGCCGCGGCCGGTTCCCG
>JABMRB010000727.1 GCA_013202865.1 Candidatus Nealsoniibacteriota bacterium
ATCCTAAGCACTACATCCAGTCCTACGAGAAGCATCTCGGCGCGATTCGCACGGTCGACGGCAAGTACTACAAGATTTCGGCCACGCCGGCCGGTGACAAGTTGACGGTCACCCCCTGTGGCGACAACGTGGGCGTGCTGCGGGTCGCTGCCGGTGATCGGAACATCGAGAAGCGGGAGGTGACCGGGGGCGTGCTCGTCTCGAAAGAAGGAGTGGTGCCGTTGGGGAACTTCTACTATCCGGTCCCGGCGGAGGACCCCTCGCAGAGGAGGATTCCGTGGGCGACTACGCCACCGATATCCTGTGGCTCAATTTCGGCGACGTGATGCTGGGCCTTCAACCGAACGGCCCACCGGCTTTCAACGTCAAGATCCGCAAGGACAAGCCGTTCACGCTCAACTTCTCACCCAAGGGCACTCTGCGGCTGACCAGCCCCAAGGCGAAGCAGACGTTCAAACTGGGTAGCAGCGTGCCCTTGGTGGCCGTGATCGTCGATCCCGAACTCAACCTACGGGTGTGGGTGTCGGATGCCTCGCAGAAGGTCCAGAAGCGGACCTACACCTACGCGTTAGGCAAGAAGTTTACCGCAACCAGTTGCAGCGTCTCGCTCGATCCGACGGTGGTGATCAGGGATTCTTCCGGAAAGCAGGTGGCCGAAGGCAAGATGCCCTACTGCTGAGGCGGCCTGCATAAGTACTCGTGGCGAGTACCGGAGGATCTGGAAATTTCCGGCGACAAGGAAACCTACACGGTAACGGTGACCTGCGACACGAAGGACCTTTACGGAAAGATCGAGACGTCCCGCGAGATCGTCTTGACCACAAAATAGCCGTGGTTCGGCAGCAGTCCGCGGCGTCGACGGCACGATCAAACAGCGTAACTGATGATCCAATACGACGCCAGGGAGATATCACCGCAAGGCAGGAAATCGGATTGGGGTCTTGACTTGGAGAACCGGAAGCAACCCGCGACACAATGGACGAGCCCGTCGGGAGCGTGCAGCGTCAATTGAAATCCAACAAGCCGAGTTGGCGCATATCCCCTTCAGACGTGTAAGGCGATATGCAGGTCAGCATCGCACTCGCCCGCTATTGGGCGAGTAGCCTGTGCTCGAGTAAGGAGGGCGCGGAACAGCCCGGGGGCGTCAGACAACCTTCGATTGCTGAAGCATCCGAAGAATATCCGGCCCGACCGTTTTACGGAACCACCCTACCCCCCAGCAGCGGACGAACCCTCGCTGCCCCGGTCTGCGTTCCAAAATCGGTCCTTTGATGGGATTCTCAAGAAGCCGTGGGCTTGACGGGACGCCTGCGGATGGTCAGCCAAATAAAGGGCAGCGACGTTATGACCAGCCAGATCGTCGCGGGTTCGGGAACGACCGCAGTTGTGAGGCGAATATTATCAAAGCCTGTTCCCGTTTCGAACGCAAGCGAAGTCGCCGACAATCGGATCTTCAGGGATTCTCCGAACAGAGCGGGATCCAGTGTGTCGGAGAGGATGTTGAAGCTGGCATCGGTGAAGGTACCGGCATCCGGCTCAACGGCATCTTCTTGGAAGCCAATCAAGCGGTCGCCTGCGAAAAGTTCAAGGCGATAGCCTCCGTAAACGATATCGTGGGGCTTGCCGACGGCCACCGTCAGTTCGTATAGTGTCTCGGGCATGAGTATTGCCCCCAACGTCTGCTCAATCGAACATAGTTGGCTCTCGTCAGGAACGGTCAAGGTATTGTAGACGAAGCCGATGCGAGCTCCATCGGCACCTCTCGCAGTGCCGAGCCCGGCGGCGTCGAGATAGTTGGTCGATGGTGGATTCCACACCCCCGAAAACGACGAGTCGGTAGAGTCGAACGTCCAACCTTTGTTCCATGCGCGGCCAGCGATCTCACCGTCGCTCAAGAACGCGTGTTCAAAACTCTGGTTGGCGACCCGGACCTCCGGGCTCACGACCGGCGTGCCGGGGTGCATTAGTTTTTGAAAGGCGATATAGGATCGGTCGGCCATCAACTGCTCGCCGTATACATTCGGATGAATTCCGTCATGTGTTAGGGCTTTCGGATCAAAATCTGTATACAGGTCAACGACTTCGATGGGCGACTGGGGCGTACTAAGTGATTCGCCCAATGCGGCTACCCGAGCATTGAAACCGGGGATTTCGTCTGCGGCGCGTCCGTATCCAGAGCCTGAGGGATTGAAGGGGACAATCTGGGCTAACGCGATCCTCACGTTCGGGTTGGCCGCCCGAAGTCGGCCGACGATTGCCATGAGATTATTGATCGCCGGAGCATAGTTATTGCTCGAACTGCTGGTACCCTGCCCCAAATCGTTGGAGCCCAGATGCAAGAATACCATGTCCGCTTGATTGACGCTGATCGAATTGGTGACCGAAGTATCGCTCAGGATGTGGTCCGTCCGATATCCCCCATGGCCTTCATGGTCCTTGTCGAAGAAGATGTCATTCTGTTCGATGTAGTTGGAATAGCTGGGAGAGAGCGGCAAGTCACTGTTTAGCGAAGACATACTTCCCACGAAGTCGACGTCATATCCCGCCACTTCCAGGTTGCCATAGAGTGGGTAGCGATAACCAACGTGGTTTCTCGAGCCGTGAGTAATTGAATCTCCCAATGGCATCACCTTGATCGCGGAAGCGGGCGTTAGCGTGGCCCCGACGACTGCGTTCATGTCGTCCAACACGCCGTACTGGCCTATATTGCCCCTGATCTCCAGACGACGAATCTCTTGCCCTGCGGCTGGCAGACCGGTGTACTCCGTCCAGACGAAATTCGAGCTACCTCCATGCGCGGTTGGCGTGACGGTAAATGTTCCCAGTTGAGTGGAAGGAGCCGAAAAGACGGAACTGTACGCTCGGATCGTAATCGGGCTTGTGGCTCCCGAGTAGTTGGTCGCCCAAAGCGACGGGATTGCGACCGGTGTGTCGAAGAGAATCGTCTGCGGGTAGTTCCCGTTGTACGGATAGGAGTGGTAATGATTCGTCCCGCTGACTCCCGTCGTATGGTCGGGGCCGCTATTGTACAGTCCCACGTTGCCATAGCCCATGATCGTACCGGCAACGGGTTGATAGTCCGTGCCGCCGTCATAGATCGACCCCATGCTAAGACCTTCTGGAAGCCCGTCATTGAAGTCGACCAATTCGCCCCGGGCCGCCGATACGACAAAGAGAAACACGGCACACGCGTGCCAAAGCAGGAAACGTGCAAGCTTGTCGAAACCCCTACCCACGAACCTACAGAAGTGGCTGACCACTGTCATTGTGCAATCCTCATTTACAGGCGACTTAGAACGGGAACTCGCAAGCGTATCCAAAGGAATGTCTACATCCGTATTGCAGCGATTATCTCAATCAAGCATGTACTGCCACGGCGTCAAATATCCTAGCAGACGCCAACTATCGCGTCAAACAATTGACTCCGTTCAAAAGGGCATCCGGGACACGGGGCTGCTCCAGCGTGTCAAAATACCTTCCTTTCGCGGCTCAACCGAGCGCAACCCATGAATCAGCAAGAAGTTAGCTGTCTGCTCTCCGATAAACTCATCTCGGAAATCAAAATGCCATCAACTCATGAAATCAGCAAGGTTTGAGACAGCCTTTTTCGCGGCCACCCCACCCGTCCGGGGGCCGTGCAAGACGAGTTCTCTCGCCGGTCCCGGGCCGAATGGCGATAATCGGTCGCGGCCCCCGGTGTTCGATGCTGGGACAATTCTATTCCAGCGCCCGTGGGCGTTTCCAGATGGGCCACGTGGGCCTCGACTTTCTCAGAACCTGTCAGGGGCTTGATCCACTGGCCGTTGATGGAGGCTCGCTTGGGCATCGGCATTGGGCGCCACCTATTTTTGTCCTATTGCTCGAAGGTCAGACTCCTTGGTGAATAACCTACAAAGGCGAAAAGCCCAAGGACCGGCCAAAGGAAATACCGGAGACTTGTTTGAAGACTGTGGGTGTCGCCCAGCAGCTGAATGATTTCTGCAGATGAACATCTATCTGAGCCAGCTTAGGGAGAAGCCACCGGCATCATCAACACTAGCCACCTATTTTTGTCCTACTTCAAAAACCACTCAAGGTGCAGAATGGACTTCCTCCACGGCACCACCTATTTTTGTCCTGCCGATCGAAAACCGTCATGAAGACACAAGCCCTCCTCACCCGGCCAACGCAGAACGAGTCTGAGCCATCTCTTACCGCACGACCAGTCCAGATTTCTCTTTCAGAGACAGAACAGCCCCAACAAACCATCCCTCCATGAAAGCCTCCCTTTCTTCTGAAACTCTTTCCACAAAAACATTGAGTTGAACTCTTATATAGAATAACATGACGATCCGAAGGAAGGAGCAAGCCCAATGTCAAGTAAGCTATTCAGCATAAAACAGGTGGCCGAGATGTGCGACGTGAAGCGGCACATCCTCGAATACGCCGTTTCCCGAAGAATGATCCCGGGCCGCAAGATTGGATCGCACTGGATATTCTCAGAGAAGAACGTCCAAGCGATCCGTGAGTATCTCAGAACGAAGCGGTGTCGGCAGAAGACTGTAACGGCAACATAGAAAGGAAGTGGAGGTAGGAAACCACAGATGCACTTATGACGGCAGTAACAGAACTACAAATCAATACCGATTATCACCATAATCTAAGATCAGCATCAGCCTGGAAGAAGCTTGGCCGCGCCACTTGCCAGACGTCGACGGCTATCCAGGTTCGGAAAACGGAGCGATCGGACCTTCCGACGTTCCTGCCGATCGTCGAATATCAAGACAACGGCATTGTCGTCGTTGCCGCCGATTTCTATTACCTGTATTCCGAAGACCAGACGAAACCGATAAATGGCAAGCAAGACAGGGAAAAGCCTGAGCCCCCTGCCTGCGGCAGGAGGCGGCCAGCCCTCCGGGCAGGCCATTCGAATGACGGTGCTACGCACATAAAAAAGGTGGCCGGCCAAGCCGAGCCGGCCAAAGCCACCCAAAAGAGAATCCGCAGGTGGCACCGCCACCTTCTTTTGTCCTGCCGATTGAAGGTCAACGTCAGCTGAAATCCTGGATGAAGAACGCATTGTTCCTATTCTCCGCGCGGCTCCCATCGATTAGCCTCAGCCTCCTCGCTTCGCTCTGAGGCGGCTGACCCTACGGGTCAGCCATTTGCATGACGCTGTTGCACATTGGGGATAGGAAGTGCGTACCGTCTTCGCCATCAACGCCCATTTCTGTCCCAATACGCCGCCAAACTATCGTCACGGACTGCCTCTCGCTTCTTGGGCCAACGAAAGCAACCAAGCTGGCACCTTTTTTTGACTGAGTGGTGATAGTGATGGGGCACAATAGATAGATACTCTTCTCTCTCCCCCTATTCCAGGAAGTCGTTGCGGAGCCCTGTTCCGAAGGAGAGTCATTCTCCTGGCTGGGCCGTAAGGCCCGGCCAAGTCCGCAGACGGCATAGCCGTCGAGGACTTTCGGGAAGTCTTAAACTTGCCTTTCAGTTCTTCGCCGATTCCGTAGGCCCTGGCTCTGCCACCTTTTTTATGTCCAGCTTCATCTACGAAATGCCACTTCTCTGATGCCCGCATGTAGATCCAGCCCCATTCACGCAACATGCGAAGCAGGTTGTTCGCCTTGTTGGCACCACGACTTCCGCAGGCAATCCCAAACTCGTTCAGAATCTTCTTGACGAAACCAACAGCGATTTCGCCAGAATGCCCCTTCACCAATCGCACCAAATGCTTGACCACCTTACATGTCGTTTCGAGGTCTGACTTCAAGAGGTCTTGGATTTCCGTCATCCGAACAATCTCTTGCGGAGCCCAACAAAAAGTGGTGGCCAAAGTGATCCGACCACCGACCTTGTTCCACGTTGATTTGTTGGTGGGGTTGAAACCTCGCCGCTGCCATGCGTGAAAAGTCTGTTCCAGCTTCTTTTTGGAGACTTCCGGGTTGGGCTGTCCGCCAAATCCGTCGTAAACCTTCTTCACGGTGCTTCTGACAATCCGGCTGACTTCATCTCGATCACCAGAACTGAGGCGGTCGCTGAACGCGTCATCCGGCAAGTCGTCGATGTAGCCCTCGATTAGCTCAACAGCGTCGTCTTCATCATTGATGTAGAAGGGCAGCATCAGTGCCAAAAGACGAATGCCCTTATTCAATGAATCGTGTGGGCAATTGCCCTTCCAGAAGTCAATAAGAACGCTGGCGTAGCGGCCCTTCATCTTTCCCAAGGAAGACATTCCATCGCTGGTGGCCTTCGGCGGTTTCTTCTTTTTGGAGTTCTTGGCCACCTTCTTTTCGATGGCTGCTGGTTCTTGCAACCGTTCCTCGACATAAGCGAAGACTTCGTCGGCGGGCATGTACAGGCGGTCGGAGTCGACTACCCAACTCACATACTCAACGACATCGGGAATCAGTGGCTTGTGTTTCATCCGATTATTGCGAACAAGCTCCAACGGCTTGTCTAGCAACATCGTTCGCCCCTTGCAGAGCGGCAAACGAAATCCACGTTTCGGATCGGGGAATACTTCCAGTTCGGCCAGCGTTGCCATCCCCGCATCTTTCGCTCGCTGGGCAAGCTCAGGATACTTTGCGTCGAGTTCTCTCAGTTGAGTCCGAAGTCGATAGCGGTATCCTTCGGTTTGCACAGCATCTCGGAGGACTTGGATGAGGTGAACGCCGCCAGCATTTTCATTGGAAACATGGAAGTGCCATCCATCTTTGCCGTGCAGTTCGCCAAGCAAGACACGAAACTGGTCGAGAAACACTTGTCGGTCGCCATTATGAAGATCCAAATCGATGGCGCCAAATCGAGTCTGTTTCCCGCCTCGGATGCCGTAAACGCTTTCACCTTTCAGGTGGCTCTTCAAATGCCATTCTTTTAGCTTGCCTCCACAGGAAATCCAGTGGTTGTCGAACCACCAGATGAATTGATCGCTGCTGCTGAGTTCCCGGAAGTATTTATTGAAAAGCTCGACGGACCAGCCACGGCGTGACCCTTTGTAGGGCTGTGTCTGCTCGGAGGAAAAGAGCCCCGCGTAGCGGACAACGGTTTCGGGGGTTTCGGTCCAGGTGGTAGTGCCGTCACAATTGAACTCCTGGCTACGTTTCTTGCGAGTTTCGGTCCAACGGACGAGGGCAACGGGTTCTTCGTTGGTGCGGACCTTACGGCCTTGCTTCTTCCAGCGACTTCCGACGTTGAGGTGGGCTGGGATGGAGTGCCAAGTGTGGACGGGGAGTGAGCGGAACTGCTCTGATAATCTCTGCCTCGTCAGGAACTCCCCAGTCATGCTTCATTCTCCCTTGCCGCTCATATCTTATGTAGTAAGCGGCCATCCATTTTCCGAAAAAAGGGCGAGAGATTTTCAAAAAAGGTGGCTGGGCGGCATATATATCTGTGTTCTCCGACGTGCCATCCGCACGATTGGAACGAAAGGCCCGCTTCGCGATCCCCAGTCAGCGAGGTGGGCCTGTTTTTTGCGATGGGCCTATTGCCATTCGTGCCGTATAGACCGATGGCGGCATCAAAATCTGTCGAGATCGCTCGAAAACGGCGGCCACCACCTTTTTTATTGTTCCCGCGTCCACTTCTCTGAAATCGCTCAGGCAGCTTGCCGCAGACGGGATCTTGTTCTTGTAAATCCGAACCGCCTTGATGGGCTTCTCTGTTGTTCCATGGTCTCTTGCCCACGTGGGATCGGCGCGGACAACACGGTCCATGGATTCCTCCGATCCGACCCCCTACCCAAACCGAAGAAATCCCCCGGCCCAAGAAAGGAAAATGAAGAACTGCGGGGCACCTGCTGGATTTTCACCAATTCCGTCCAGATCCGTGTTTGATGGCCGGAAGGTAGTTCTGTGCGCGGGCAACGTCGTCCAGCCACGAACCGCTGTGAAGAAGCGACCGCCCCAGGATGGGTTGCCAGCTTTTTTATTCGACTCCGGAATATCTTCGGCGAACTGCCTCCCATTCATCCTTCGCTTGCAACAACCCCATGTCTCTTTCTAGCGAAACTGTGGGTTCTGACGAGTATATCGCCGGCCGAAGTAGAAGAAGGGGGGACCTAATTTTCAATAATTTCAAGTTGGTGCAATTCTCGCATTATGGCGACTCTCCAAATCTTGTATATTGCAGGCCTCGTTGATGCGGCCGCGAGCACGAGGCTTTGGCGCTCCCTGGCCGTCTTTCTTTTCTTGGGCCGAAGCTGCGGCGGTCGCGTTCAAATCAAGGCCGCACTTACTCGTCTATTGAGGAGGCAACAATGAAGAAGCAAATCATCAGTTCACGGAATGTAGATTCGGCGCCATCCGGCCGTGGCAAGTGGCCGTCAGCGGGCAAAACACCCAGGGAAGCGCCGAAGGGGCACAACTGGGTAGCCAAGAAGGCCGTGTCCCCACCGATCAAGTGTCATGGCGGTAAATACTACCAGGCCAAGGAAATCGTCCAAATAATGCCGGACCATCTGCACTATGTAGAACCCTATTTCGGCGGTGGGGCCGTGCTTCTGGCCAGAAACCCGGAGGGAACGTCGGAGGTGGTGAATGATCTCAATGGCGAACTGAGCAACTTCTGGCGAGTTCTCCAGG
>JABMRB010000080.1 GCA_013202865.1 Candidatus Nealsoniibacteriota bacterium
CTTTCGCACTACTACTGAATTCTTGCGAATTCAGCTACGGGTCGCCTTACTCGATCGCCAGCCATTTCGCTAGTCCCAACACGCACACGCCTGCGATCAGCAGTGCGATGCCGGCGATGATCCATTGGACGCTTTCTCGGCTGGCGCCTTTCCATTCGCCGGTACGGAATCCGTGGACGTTGCCGACGATGATCGCAAACGACATGAAGATCGGGTAGCCCACCGGCAGGAACAACTCGCCCGCCTTCTTCAACTCGAACAGACCCAGGAAGAGCAAGAACAGCGCGCCGTTGTGCAGCACGGCCATCACAGCGGCCAGCAGCAGCACGAGTCCCACGCCCGGCTTGGCGAAATGGCCCCAGGTCTTGTTTCTGGTGAGTTGCACGATGCAGTAGAGGCAGGACGAGACGGCCCCGCCAAGGAGGATCATCGTCACCGGTGCCCAGGCCGCCGCCCAGTCGGGATTGCCATAGGTCTTGACGGCCTTCTCGCCGATCGGGTCGGCATAGCCGGCCGCTACGGCAAAGCAGGCACACAGCACGCCCGAGAGCACGCCGATCGTCAGCCCGATGAGTATCTTGGGCCGCTTGATGGCCGAATCGGGGTCCGCGGCCGGTTCGTCGGACTTGAGGCTCCGTTCTTTGAGGATACCCGCCCGGCCTGCAACGGCCACGCCGACCAGACAGACGGCCACGCCGCCCATGGTTACGTATCCGGGCATGGTAAGAACCTTGTCGCCTTCAAAGATCAACATCGGCATCATCGAGCCGAAAACGATCTGGGCGCCGTAGTTCAGCGCGTAGGCCAGCGACAGGCCGATGAACGCGAAACTCATCCCCAACGTCATCGATCCCAGCCCCCAGAGCAGGCCGAAAATGAGCGAAGGCACGATCACCTCGGTCACGTTGACCTCACGGTAGATGCTGCCGAGATCTTTGACCAACAACGGGGCCAAAATTACCGGGATGACGATCGTGACGAACAGGAAGAACGGACCCCAGAGCACTTCCCAAGGCGTATCTTTCTTGGCGAACTTGCTAGGCAGGCCGAACGACCCGCCGCAAATCGCCCCGGCCAGCATGAACAATCCACCGAGAATGAGGTTTTCCATCGCGCCGTGATCCTTCCGGCTAGTAGGTCAGGGCTTGCCCTGACGACTTGGAATGATGTGTTTGGATAAATAATTCGTTTGAACAATTGCACTCAGGCAATTGTCAGGATGCACTCAGGCAATTGTCAGGATGCACTCAGGCAATTGTCAGGGCAAGCCCTGACCTACACCGGCTCGGGCAACTCGTAGCCCTTGCGCCGCGCGACGTCGAGGTACTTGTTGGCTTCGTCGTCGTCGGGGAAGATCTCCTTGATCGGGTCCCACTTGAGCTTGCGGCCGGCCAATCGGGCGATGTTGCCCAGATGGCAAACCGTGCAGGAGCGGTGGCCGATCTCGACGTCGGCGATGCACCGCTTGCGGGTCCGCATGCAGTCCAACCAGTTCTGCATGTGGTTGTTGCTCTCGTAGAGTCGCTCGTCCGTGCTCTTGAGTTCCACCTTGGCAAGCTCGGCCGGGTTCGACTTGAAGTTGCCGCGATGGATTTCGATCTTACCCTTGTCGCCAATGAAGATCCCGCCGGCCCCCGACCCGTTGTCGAGCGTGACCTCCACGTCGTTCGGGTAACGGTAGTGGACCTTGTGCTTGCCGCCGAACAGGCCGTTGAGCTGGCCGCTGCCCACCGGCTCCTTGAACGTGGGCATTTCATACTTGCCGTCCTCGCACCAGACCTCCAACGGCCCGCCTTCATCGGCACCGAGGGCCCATTGGATTTGGTCCAACCCGTGGGCACCCCAGCCGGTCATCTCGCCGCCCGAGTAGGGCCAGACGGAAATCCAGCCCGGTTTACGACGCGGCGTATAGAGATCGATATTATAGGGCACCAGCGGGGCCGGGCCACACCACTCGTTCCAATCCAGCCCGGCGGGCGCGTCCTGGCCGGGCAGGTCCATCCGCCAGGGGCTGGGATAGTTCGACCCGATGACCGTATGCACCTTGCCGATGTAGCCGTTGCGGATCAGTTCGCACGCGCGGCGGTTGGCCGACAGCGACCGCTGCTGGCTGCCGGTCTGGAAGACCCGCTTGTGTTTGCGCACGGCGTTGGCAATCGCCCGGCCTTCTTTGATCGTCAGGCAGAGCGGTTTCTCGGCGTAGATATCTTTGCCGGCCTGAGCTGCGTGGATACAGACGCGCGCCCGCCAGTGGTCGGGGGTGGCGGTGACGATCGCGTCGATGTCCTTACGTTCGAGCAGCTTGCGATAGTCGGTGTATGCCTCGGCCTTGTATTTCGCGGCCGTCTGCTTGGCTCGGGGTTCGTTGATGTCGGCGATGGCCACGACGCGGCCCTCACGGGACGAACCACCCAGCACACCGGAGCCCTGCCGCCCGATGCCGATGCCGCCGATGCCGATGCGGTCGTTGGCGCCCGGCGTGTCGGCAAGGCCGAGCACTTCGCGGGGGATCAGGCAAGGCGTCGCCACACCGGCCGCCGCCAGGGCGCCGCTTTGGCGGAGGAAACGGCGTCGGGAGAGTTTTTTCACGTCGGTCATATCTGGATCTCCTTCGATGGGTGGTTGGTTGCGTCGTCTTGGGGCACGGTGGATGCTATCATTATGCCCGATCCGGTGGTGGTGTGCAACTTGGCGAGGTTCGTAGTGACCCGATTCATCGGGTCTAGATTCAGTAGTTCCAAGTTTGGGGGTTAGGGGGCTAGGACGCAGGGGGATTAGGGCCCTACAGATGGTCTTCGCGCTGCCTGGCTGCGTGCAACACCCGATAGACTTCAATTCCGCCCTCGGTCGGACTGTAATAGATCACATAATTGCCCACTGCGGTGGCCCGCAGGCCGCGCCGATAGTGTTCCATGCATTCACCCATCGTTGGGTCGACGAGGAGAAGCCGCAATCTCTCATCGACGCGACGAATCAGCCGGTCAGCCGCCTCCGGATTGTCTTCGGCGATGTAGGTCCAGATTTCTGCCAGATCGAGTTCCGCACGCGATGTCCGGACAATCTGAGGCATTACGGAGTCTGGGTGGTTCGTTCGGCGTGCTGGGTGTGCATCTTGGCGAGGAACGCTTCGAGATCCCACTCGCCGAGTTGGCCGCGATCGGCCTCGTCAAACCCGACCTGCAATTGCTCGTGAACCCACCGCTGGTAGAGTTCGGTGGCCCGGCTTTCTTCGATAATGAAGTAAACCTTTTGCGTCTGATCGTCCTCGACGCGAGTGAAGCCGCCGGGATGGCCGCTAACGGCTTGCCGTTGTTCGTCGGTGAGTTTGGGTATGCTCATGTTTGTATTATCGTCCCGTCGGCGAGCCAAGTCAACGCCCGATCCGGTGGTGGTGTGCAACGTTGCGGCTGTCTCCGCGGCGCCTCAATCCCTTGGGCCGCGGTCCTTGATCCCTTTTCGGATTTCGACCCACTGGCCCATGTTGTCGATCACGCGGATCGAGGAGATACCTGTCTTGTCGGCCGTCTCGCGGAGCGACTGGCTCGAAACCTTTCGGAATTCGGGCATGTGGAGGAACTTCCCGCCGATCAGGGCCGCCCCGCCGGGCCGCAAGACGCGGTAGATCTCTTGCATCGCTTTCTGTCTGTCCTTTTGGAAGATCAGCACGGGCCCCACGCCGGCGATCAGATCGAAGGAGCCTTCGTCGAACGACCACGCCCCGATACTGCCGGTCGTGCAGGTGATCCGATCGGCCAACTTCGCCCCCTCAATCCGTTTGCGGGCCTCTCCGGCGACCTTCTCGGAAGGATACATCGCAGCGATCTCTACGTCGGTTGTCTCCAGGAGCCCCTTTTGCAAGGCTTGTTCCAGGCCGCCGTCGCTGCCGCAGATCAACAGGCACTTGCCTTCGGTGACGGCGTAATCGGCCACGATCCGCCCGGCCAGCATGTGCGGCCCGCCTTGAAATCCGGCCGCTGCCTTCGGGGCCTGCGGGCCGACGATCTTCACCCACTGGCCCCGCGAGTCGATCACCCGGGCACCGGCCACGCCCGAGTTGCGGACGATCTGCTGAAGCTTCTCGGTGGTCATCTTGTGTTTTTGCGGCGTGTAGACGTAACGGCCGCCGAGAAAGGCCACGCCGGTCGGTTTGAGCACGCGGTCAACCTCCCGCAAGCATTTGGCGATGTCCGGGATGAAGGTCAGCGTGCCACGGCTGACGATCGCGTCGGCGGAGTTGTCCGGGAAGGGCAGCTTCTGGGCGTCGCCTTCGACGAACGAGACGCGGTCCTGCAAACCGGCGTCGCCGATCTTCTTGTCGAACAACGGTTTCATGTCGGCGTCGATGTCCAGGCCGGTGATCGTGAACTCCGACCGCTTCGCCAGTTCGACGTCGAGCATGCCCGTGCCGCAGCCGATATCGATGCACGTTCCCTTGCGGATTCCGCCAAGCTCGGCCATCATCCGCGCGGCGGTCATGGGGTAGGTGTGTTTGAGCCGGTTCTCGACGACCCAGGCGTAGGCCTCGGCGTGATTGGGCCCGGAGGTGATCGTAAAGCCGGCCTCCGACTCCGACCAGAGCCGATGCCCGGTCGGCCCGCCGACAAACGTGATGAACTGCGCCGCCTGGGAGTGTTTTGTGATCGCGGCCGCCCAGACCGGTTCGCCGGAAGGGTACTTCCAAGCGACTTTCTTCGCGCCGGCCAACGAGCCAACGGGCGTCTCGCTCTTCTTGTCGGCCGGCATGGCGAGCACGACGTCGCACGGAGCCCGGCCGCCGCTGACCGCCGCGTCCACGTCGGCCATCGGAAGGAACTCGATTTCGACTTTGGCGCCGGTGCGACGCCGGTATTCCTCGGCGATAGTGCGTAACGGCCCCTCGACGCGCCCGTCGGCAAGCACACGGCACGGTTCGCCGGCGTCGTCGCGCACTTGCCCGTGCGCAACATAAGGCACGCACCACAACAACACCAACCACACGGAGAAAAGCCCCCGCATTGCATGCGGGGGACCGGAGCATTGAGATCGAACGTTCGCAGTCCTTGCGCGATCATCCCCCACATGCAATGCGGGGGCTTTTCCTAACGGAAACCGAGTGTCTTGAATTCTACTCATGTTACCATCCTCCTCTTGGAAAACGTCGGGATCAACGTTTTGCGAATCACAGCCCCTTAGCCCCCGCTCCACTCAACTGCCGGTCGCCACGCCCAAGAGATCGGCGTTGATTTTGGCGATCGTGTTGGCATCTTGGGATTCGACGCGCACGACGCGGGCACCGACTCCCGCACCTTCCACCTGCGAAATCGCTGAAGTGACGGCCTCGCGCAGCGAAGACGACTCGCGATCAAACTCTAGAAAGGCAACGCCGTCGCGCATGTTCAACTCGATATCACCGCCGGTCGCGGCATACAACGCGTCGGCCAGTTCGGGCGTAATCTCGGAAACGCCCGACAGGATCAAAGTGAATCGATGCTCATTCATTAGTGTCTCTATTATCGCCCCGTGGCCGAGAAAGGTCAAGACCTTAAGGCGCCCCCACCGCAGAGGCTCGCTTCTCTCCTTGAACCGTCGGACACTCGCTCAATGCGCCGTGCCACACCTACAGCAACAACACCACACACCCAATCGCGCCGACCGCCACCAAGTAATATAACGTCGGGATCAGCGTTTTGCGAATCACGGCCCCTTCGCGGCCGTGGAGCCCGACGGTGGCCGAGGCGGTTACGACGTTGTGGATGCAGATCATATTGCCGGCCGCCCCGCCGACCGCCTGCAAGGCTACGACCAGCAACGGGGCCTGCTCCGCGGCGAATCCGATCTTCTGGGCCACCTCGAACTGAAACAACGAGAAGGTCATGTTGCTGAACGTGTTGCTGCCCGCGATGAACGCCCCAAACGCACCGACGACCGCGGAAACTGCCGGCCAGCCCTTGCCTACGCCGCCGGCTACGGTCTCCGCCAGTTGCTCGGGCATGCTCGGCAACCCGGCCGCGTTCTGGCCCGACCAGATGAATATCTGCACCATCGGCAAAGCAACGCCACGATCAGAAACACCGTCCCCGGCAACTTCAACGGCGCGGAACCCACCTTCAACGCGGTGCCCAACACGTCCTCGACCCCCACGGCGGCCGTCTCCGCAACGAAGACGCGAATCGGCTCGATCAGCTTGAACGCCACCAGCAGACCGCCGACCAGCAGGTACGGAACCCAGGCGAGCCACAACGACATGGCCCGGCCGTCGTCGTGCTGCGTCTGCGGCGGGAGGCTGCTGAGCCATTCGGGGTCCCAGGAAGTCTCCGGTGCGAAGTCCCAGTTCTCCCGCGGCTGAAACCATCCGGCCTTGGTCACCGCAACGGTCAGCGCCAGGGCAATCAGCCCGCCCAACAACGACGGGAACCGCGGTCCCAGAAAGACGCCCAGCAACATGTAGGGCACGGTGAACGCGACCCCGGCAAACAGTGCGAACTTCCATGCGCCGAGCCCCTCACGCCACGAGCGATTGACTCCGAAGAACCGCGTCAGCAGGCAGGCCACGAACAGCGGGATCAGTGTGCCGACGACGCCATGGATGATCGCCACTCGGGCCGTGACCATCTGCAGCAACTCGGCGAAACGTTGCGAAAGCCGTTGCGGATTGCCGTGACCGCACCGGAATGTTTTAGCACGAACAGCAGCAGCAACGCCCCGAAGACGATGTAGAGCAACTCGGCCGAGATCACCACGCCCTTGACGGTCGCGGCAAGCATCCAGCAGGGCTCGACCTTCCAATAGAACGCGGCAATCAGGCACGTCAGCACGAACCCAACCGGCATCGTCCACCGCGCCGGCCACTTCAACAGCACCAGCAGCAGGAAGACGACCAGCAACGGGGCAATGGCGATCAGTGCAGGCATCGGGAGGGGGAAGGGATTTGGGATTTGGGATTTGGGATTTGGGATTTGGGATTTGGGATTTGGGATTGGGGACTGGGGGAAATGACGAAGCACGAA
>JABMRB010000728.1 GCA_013202865.1 Candidatus Nealsoniibacteriota bacterium
ATTTCCCGAGAAATGCTGCACAAACAATTTCTCGCCGCTCTGCCTCGCACCCCAAACAATCGCAAATTCCAAACACTCGTCGAAGCCTTGATCGCCCTCGCCACTTGATCGCCTAAAGTGCAGTGATAGAATGGACTCCATAGCAAAGGGTAGACCATGCCGCAATCACTGGTGCAAATATACGTTCATGTCGTCTTTTCCACGAAGCACCGCAAACCGCTGCTGGGCGATGACGAATTCCGCGACCGGACCCATCGCTATCTTGCCGGGATTCTCAAGAATCTCAAATGCCCAACGCTGATCGTAGGCGGGACCGAGGATCACGTTCACATCTTGTGCCGACTCGGAAAGACCATCGACGTCGCGGATCTGATCCGCGACGTCAAACGCGATTCGTCAAAATGGATCAAGGCCGAGCGACCGCGATTGGCCGAGTTCTATTGGCAACAGGGCTACGACGCGTTTTCGATCAGTCCGTCGCACGTCGACGCGCTGCGAGAGTACATCGCACGTCAACTCAAGCATCATCGCCGCGAGTCGTTCCAGGACGAACTGCGGCGATTGTGTCGCAAATATGGGATCGACATCGATGAACGGTACGTTTGGGATTGATCGGGGCGTTGCGAAATCTCTTCGAGGTTTCCCGGTCGCATGAGGCATCACGTTCCCGTACCGCGAAGCGGTTATCCAACATAGCCCCAAGCGTTGCCCCGGGCTGATGAATCTGAGCCCTTCGGGCTCGTGCATAGCCCTCGTTCCCGTCCACTGCCTGAAAACCAGGTGGTGCTGCTTGACCGTAGAACGGAACAAGTTCCGTTCTACGAGGTTGGCGACCGTCCTCTTCACTCCTGAGGTTGAGCCATCTCTCGGACACTCCCGAGTAGTTTGGGAATATCTTTGGCGCCGTTGATTTCTTCTGCGACTTGTCGTAGATCCCAGGTTTCGATGAACGTGTAGGACTCGCCCGGTTGTAGTTTGACCTTGGGGCTCAAGGGTTCGATTTCGGTTCGTTTGCCGGCGGCGTCGACCCAGATCTCTACGCTGTTGCCGCCGTCGGCGTAGTCGCCGTCGGCGAAGACCGGGAAGCGCTTGACGTAGAGCCATCCGTCGCGGACGCCCGCGATCCAGCCGGCTACGTTGTCGGCGGCGACCTTTTCCATCTTCTTGCCGGGCACCGTCACCAACAGGTTGTCGACGATCTTGACGCGCGGCGAACCGGGGGATTTCCCGTCGAAGCGGTACGTGCCGGGCTCGCCTCGTCGCATCGACCAGCGGGCCGGGAACCGGCTCTTCGGGTTGAGCTCGAAGAAGCCGTACGATGCGCCGGTCATCGTCCGGTCCCAGAGGCAGTAGGCAACCTCTTTCGAGGCGACGTTTTTCATCGTCGTGCGGAGCGTCACCCGGGCGTCTTTTGGGGCCAGCTCGATGACTTTCATCATTTGCACACCGGTGGCCTTGTCTTCGGCGCTTGTCAGCCGCACGGAGAGCGGTCCCAGCGTCTCGGCCTTGTAGGGCCCCGTCCAGAGGGCCGGATGCGACGGCGGGTATTCGAGTTCCGGGCCGATGTCGATTTGGCAACCACCCAGAAAGAAATTCGGGCCATCGTCGCGGCTGTAATGGACGATGCGACCTCCGCTGGCCGGCGCAATGACGAGCCTCGCCGCGGCGTTGCTCAGTTCCAGGCAACCGTCCCGGTTGTCGTATTTGACGATTCGCACTTCCGCCCGTGCTTCGGGGAACAAGGCCGAACCCAGACAGCAAACGGCCAGCATAACCAAGGTGTGACGCATCGCATGTCCTCCATCTAAGAAAAACGCTCTGTTGAACCCGGCTTATACGCTTTCTCATCGGGATGTGCAACCCACCGCATCGAGCCAGCGAGAGACTTCGGGTTGGGCTGGGCGAGACAGGACGTCGCCGACGAGTTACAATGTACCTCATGAACGACCCGCCCCAAGACGATCTCCTCATGAGCCTCCTGGACGACTATCTCGCCCGGCTGCATGCCGGAGAGGACGTCGATCGGGAGTCGCTGCTGCGGGAGCATCCGGAACTTGCCTCGGCGTTGGACTGCCTCGATGCGCTCGATAAGCTCGCGCCACCCGACCCCGCTACTGCCAGCGGAGACGAGGCGACGCTCGCGGTGGGGTCCACGATGGGATCGGCGATGGGGTCCTCGATGGGCGAGTTGCCCCGAGCGTTCGGACAGTACGAATTGCTCGAAGAAGTGGGCCGCGGCGGCATGGGCGTGGTCTACAAGGCGCGACAAGAGGCGCTGGACCGAACCGTGGCGATCAAAATGATTCTGGCCAGTCATCTCGCTTCGCCCGAGCACGTTCGCCGCTTCCACGTCGAGGCCAAGGCCGCCGCCCGACTGCAACACTCCAACATCGTCCACATCCACGAGGTCGGGCAACTCCACGGCAACTACTACTTCGCCATGGAGTACATCGACGGTGACAGCCTGGCCCAGCGGATCGCCCGAGGGAAAATCGACCTCGCCGTGGCCGTGAGGATCGTCATGGCGGTCGCCCGGGCGATCGACCATTTGCACCAGGAGAACATCGTCCACCGCGACCTGAAACCGTCGAACATCCTGCTCGATGGCGAGGACCATCCTTACGTCACCGATTTCGGGCTGGCGAAGGTCTTCGAGCCGGGCTCCGAGGTGACCGCTACCGGCGTGATCGCAGGCACCCCCAGCTACATGGCCCCCGAGCAGGCGGCCGGTCATGGGGCCGAGGTGGGTCCGGCGGCCGACGTCTACAG
>JABMRB010000729.1 GCA_013202865.1 Candidatus Nealsoniibacteriota bacterium
CATCAGGGCCGCCGTGAGCGATGCCGCCCCGAATGATGATTCCCGCCCCGGTTTCTGCGGCCTTTGTGATCCAATCGTGATGGTCGGGGGCCAGGCACGAGTAGGGAATCTGAAACGTGTCGAATACGCCGAGGTCAATCAGACCAGGCAAGTGCGGCAGCGCACTGGATGCACCGATGGACTTGACCATGCCTTGATCGCGAAAGTCTATCAGCGCGTCGATCAGACCTTCACGCTGGAGCGTTTCGGCGTCTCCGCCGTGGAATTGTAGGATATCAACGTGATCGGTCCGGAGACGCCGTAGGCTGGTCTCGATATTTCGCTCAAGGATTTCTTTCTTCCATACATGTTCAATCTCTAGGTGATCCTCGTGTTGCGTGTAGACACAGCCGCACTTGGTCGCCAGGTAGAACTCGCTGCGCCTGGAACTGATATACTGGCCGATACGTTGCTCGCTGATCCCGTAGTCGGGCGCGGTGTCGACGAAGTTGATGCCGGCATCGAGTACGGAATTGAGGAACTCGTCTGCAGCTTCCTCGCTTACCACGCGTACGCCCCAGGTGTTAGGCCCGCGAATTCCCATGCTACCGTAGCCGAGTTGGGTCACTTCGAGACCGGTTCGGCCAAGTACTTTCCTGATCATACGTATTCAACTCCTGCGCTCTTGCGACGTGTCGCCGCCGAGATAATCCGTAATGGTGCGGACGCCGAACCGTCACCTGCGTCTTCGGTCGGGGGTGACTTGCCCGCACACATGATAGCAGGGTTTGGGTTAGGGATTCCAGGGGGCTCTGCCCTTGTATGGGCGTGAGCCGCCTGCGGCCGCGGTGACGCCCGAAAATCCGTTGGATTGATGAAGCTGGTTCGGCCCGAATCTGGCCAATCCGCCCGGACCGTCCCAGCCGACGGGTTTCCGGGGCACTTTTGGGGGTGCCGAAAAACGGTTGCCGGATTGCTCTCGACTGGCGCTGGGCCGAATTAGGCCACCCCCCGATGGAGTGTTTTCTTCAGGGGAGCGTAAACCGACACGCGAGCAGAACGAGAACATTGTCTTCCGTCGGCTGGCAGTGTGAGCGTTGCCCTTTTCGTTCCGGGTTGCTCACCGACCATGTCGTCCGCTACAACATCGTCTGTCAACCCGCAACGCCCTTCCTACACGAGCCGAACAAAAGCATGTGTCCCCCGCTTCGTGAAGTTCCTCTGGTTCCTCGTGCAGGACCGATTCCCGAGCTTCCTGCGAGTTTTGCTGAAGAAGGACTCCGTCGCAGTAAGGCGATCAACTGTTTTGACTTCGTTCCAAGTGACTATTGCATGCTCTACGCGATCCTCAGCAACATGCCGCGAGGAAGCATGTGTGAATGGGGGAGCGGGATGGGAATTGGCATCGGCTTGGCTGAGACGCTGGGTTTTGAGTCATACGGTATTGAGATTGACCCCGCGCTCGCCGCGGCTTCACGCGTGTTGCTAGCGGAGTTCGGACTCTCCGCGAAGGTGGCAACGGGCAGCTACTTCGATGAGTGCCGTGATGCAAACATTTACTTCACGTACTGCTGGCCGGGACAGATGCTGCGCGTGGAGGAGCACTTCCTGCTGGTCGCACCGAACAACGCGCGACTGTTGATTTGCCATGGGGCGGAGGACTTTCGCTGCAAGGTGAAGAACGTGCATCCCGGTTGACCGATCTAACCGTGGTTTCTTGATGCGTCCCGCAATACGTGTGAGCAGATTGGAAACGACGCCACGTCGGAGTTGCCAACACCTGAGCCACATGGCTCTCCCAGAAAATCTTGGAAATTCGACGCGGGTGGCACGGACACTTTGCCGCAATGGACGTTGCCACTTGATACGCTCATTCGGCAAATGTGTCCGTGTTGCATTGCAACAAGAGGATTGTACTTCCTGTGTGACGGTGCCACAATACGGCCATGTCCCGACGACCGAGTTGGCCACCCACAGTTTCAATTGTCGTGAGGTACTACGGCATTGACGGGAAACGAAGGCTGGCCAGGGCCGGGACGACTCGACTATAATGGCCCGCGACCGGTCGGCACTGCCGGCCGTCCTTACGAGTTACTGCCCCCAAGGAGAAGAGCCATGAAACTGTGCCGTATCGTGTCACTTGTCGCGCTGATGCTTCTTGTCGTCGCCGTGTTGCACGGCCGCCTACTCGCCGCCGAAGGAGCAGACGCCGACCGTCCCCGTATCATCGCCACCACCGACGGTGAAATCGACGACCGCTGTTCGATGGTTCGGTTTCTGTTGTACACCAACGAGTGGGACATCGAGGAGATTGTGATCAGCAGCTCGAAGTTCCACTGGGAAGGTCACAACTGGGCCGGCGTGAAGTGGATCGAAGGGCAGATCGACTTGTATGCCAAGTTCTATGACACGCTCAAGCAACACGCCCCGGGCTTCCCCACGCCCGAGCAGCTCAAAGGCAAGGTGTCGGTCGGCAACATCAGCAACGTCGGCGCGATGGACCGGGACACGCCCGGCTCCGATCGGATCGTCGAGGTGCTCCTGGACGACAAGCCGGGGCCGGTCTACTTGCAGGCCTGGGGCGGCACGAACACGATCGCTCGGGCGTTGAAGAAAATCGAACTCAAGCACCCCGACCAGAAGGAGAAGGTCTCGCGCAAAGCGGTCATCTTTATCATCCTCGATCAGGACAAAACCTTCCGCCAGTATATCGAGCCGAACTGGCCGGGCATCCAGGTGCTCGGCAGTTTCCGCCAGTTCGGGTGCATTGCCTACAACTGGAAGAAGAATATCCCCATGCCGCAGAGAGCGCTGTTCGAGAAGCCCTGGATGGAGGCCAACATTCTCCAAGGGCACGGGCCGTTGTGTGCGATCTACGAAGCGGCCAACGGTGCGTTCCGCTCGGAGGGCGATTCGCCGGCGTTCATGCATCAGATTCGCGTCGGACTGCGGAGCATGGAACATCCCGGCTACGGCGGCTGGGGAGGGCGGTTCGTGCGCGAGAAGCCCGGCAGCAACACGTGGCGGGGTGCCCAGGAGGACGGCGACGTGAACAAGCCGATCTGGCGTTGGGCCGAGGCGTTCCAGAACGACTGGGCCGCCCGGGCCGATTGGTGCGTGAAGCCCTACGAGCAAGCCAACCATCCGCCCGCGGTCAAGCTGGCCGGTTCTCCGGACGTGAAGGCCGCGGCCGGCGCGACGGTGCCGTTGAGCGTTGCCGGGTCGAGCGACCCGGACGGCGACAAGCTCAGTTTCCGCTGGTGGCAGTACAAGGAGCCGGGCACGTACGGCGGTACGGTCAAGCTCCAACACGCCGACGCCGCCGTGGCAACCGTCGCAATCCCCGCCGACGCCAAGCCGGCCGAAACAATCCACCTCATCTGCGAAGTAACCGACGCCGGCAGCCCGCCGTTGACGCGGTATGCACGGGTGATTGTGGAGTGCGGAAAGAAGTAGCTGCGCGGGTCACCTGATTTGGCAAGCCGTGCTGGGTCTGTTCAGCTTGGACTCGTCCGTGGAGATTCGTCACGGATCGCGCTGACGATCTGTGACAAAGCGTTTTCGAGGCGGCGAAACGACCTCATGGGCCGGTTGCGAATCAAGTCCAGATCGACGATTTTGGCCAGGGCCGCCTGATCCCGCGCCGGGCTGTAGCCGGACACCGTCGCTTTGCGGAGCCACCGTTTTGCGTCGCGTGGCGCCGCCTCGAGATTTTTGTCAGGTGGCGCTATGCCCGCCTTGACACCGGGTCGTCCATCTTTGAGCGGCTTGCCTGCGAGAGACTCGACGCCGGCGATCAACCACGACTCGAATTCCTGGCAGGCGAACACCACCGCGACGGAGAACAGCTCCCCGCCCCTGGCATGTTTCGCTTCCCGGGCCAGCTTCTTCGCCGCGTTTGCCGCGCAGAATGCCTCTCCTTGGATTCGCTTGGTGTCACCATCCAAGACGAGCAAGACCGCACCGATATCACGATGCTTCGCCGCGGCACCTAACCACCGAATCCAATTCCCGCAATCGTCCTTCAGCAGCTTGCCAAGGCTTCTTGCATTGAATGGATGAGGATCGAGAAACAGATAATCCCAAGCCCCCGCCTCCGTGAGCAATCGCCCCACGAGACTGGACACGGCTGTCGCGTCGCCATTGCCTTCCACAAATAGCACTAGCCGCTTCTTCATGCGTTGGTCGACTCCGGTGCTTCCATGCGGGCGTGATCGACGGTGAGCAGTTCGCCGGACTCCAATAGTCCTTCCTGGATCGCCTCCTTTTGCTCTTGCGAAACGTTTCCGATTCGCGTTTGAAATCCGTCAATCTCGACGACCCGGATATCGTCCGCATCAAAGTGGTCGAGCAGGTTAGGGCTGTGTGTGGTGAGAATCACCTGGCCACGGCCGGCTTCCGGAGCGGACTTGAACTCGTCGGCCAGTAGGGCGAGTGCGCCGGGGAACACCCCGTTTTCCGGTTCCTCGAAGACAAGCGTCTGCTTGGGCGGCAGTTGATAGAGTGCCAGTAAGTGCGCGTAGAATCTCCGAAAGCCGTCCGATTCCTGCGCGAGTGACAGCGAGAGAATCTTGTCGTTGAACTGGTGTCCGACCACAACTTCGGAAGGACTCTGAATGGAGTTCAACTCGACCGCCGTAATTGTCGGATTCAGCCGCTGCAACGTGGCGATGATGTTCTTTCGCACGTTCAAGTCCTGCAGGTTGCTCGCGATCTCCTTGAGTGTTTGCAGATAGTTGCCGGCGTCGTCTTGCAGCCCAGAAATCGCTTGGGTGCCACCCTGATTAACTGCAAGAACCGTTGCCGGAAAATAGTGCCATCCGATGCCGGTCGTTAAGGCAGTATAGGCAATCACAATTTCTGAAATGGCAGGGATTCGGCCAATGGCCAACTGACCCGGCTGCGGTACCGAGACCAACTGCGGCTCCGACTGCCACTTCCCGTTGACTTGCCGAAACAGCAACTCATCGCCTAGTTTGAGTGATTCCTCTGAGACGCCCCCTGGGCCGGTCTCATGCAAAACGGCGCGATACTCGAAGGGTGCTTCAATTCCCTTCACGTCAAAGACCACCTCGAATGCCATCTGGCTCTTCGGCCGAGTGGCCGGAAGGAGCCGATGCCAGTCGCCGCCGAATCGCTGGAGTACGCCTTGCCCGAAATACAGATAGTCGCGGAGGAAACGCAGCGCGGTGACGAAATTCGTCTTACCTGTGCCGCTGCGACCGACCAACACCGTAACCGGGCTGAACTCGACGCACGTCTTTTCCAGGCTCTTGAAGTTCTCAACCGTCAATCGGCGTAGCATGATCGCTCTCGATTGGAGTCGCGGGGCGGATTTGTCCAATAATACAAAGTCCCCTCCAGACTACCATTGACTGGCCGCAAGGGCAACATGGCTTCTGCGGCGTATGGGGTCAGTCGGTGGGTGGCTGGGGTCGAGTCGCGGGTGGCTGGGGCACCGCTGCATAGCAAACCTGTGAAAGCTTGTCTTCCCGCCACACTTTTCGGTGGCAAGCCGAGGCGACAGTCTGTATGATGAGGAAATATCAAGCCGCATTAGATGGCCGGAGATACACGAGCGGTAGAGCGCTATTCGTTTGCGCTCGCCATTTTCAACTGGCTGCTATGGGCTTTTGCCGAGGCAAGGGTGGTTGGTTGCGGCCCTTTCATTTGCTATAATCGCGGTCCCCGCGGATCCTGCCGCGAAACGATAACCTCCAACGAATCCCTCGGTAACGGAGCGATTACGATGATATGCAAGAATCTCGTCTGGTCTGTGTTGTCGGCATCGATTGCGATCGCATCGGCGGCATCAACGGCATCGGCGGCCGACGCGCTGTCGCTGCAAACCCGTAGCCGGGCCCCGGTCGACGGCGCGGACGGGCAGTTCAAGATCGTCTACAAGACGGTCCACTGGGCGCCCGAGAAGACCGCGATCATCGTCTGCGACATGTGGGCCCGGCACTGGTGCGACGGAGCGTGCGACCGCGGCTCGCAATTGGCGCCGCGGATGAACCGGTTCGTCACCGAAGCCCGAAAGCGGGGCGTGCTGATCGTCCATGCCCCCAGCAGCGGGATGAAGCATTACGCCGATCACCCCGCGAGAAAACGGGCGACCGACGCGCCCAAGGCCGGCAACGTACCCAAGGGCATGGGCGGTTGGGCCGGCCTGCTACCGCACGAGAAGAAAGAAGACTGGCCGATCGACCAATCCGACGGCGGCTGCGACGATCAGCCTAAGTGTCCCAGCCGCCCGATGGACGTCCACCAGACCGCCGCGATCGAGATCCTCGACGAGGACGCGATCAGCGACTCGGGCGTCGAATGCTGGAACCTGTTCGAGCAGCGAGGGATCGACAACGTGATCCTCCTTGGCGTCCACACGAACATGTGCGTGATCGGCCGGCCGTTCGGGCTCCGCAGCATGGTCCGCGTCGGCAAGAACGTGCTGCTGGTTCGCGATCTGACCGACACGATGTACAACTCCCGTAGCGAGCCGCAGGTCAGCCACGTCCGCGGCACGGAACTGATCGTCGAGTACATCGAGAAGCACGTCTGCCCGACGATCGCGAGCACGGCGTTGCTACCCGGCCCGGCCGTCCGCTTCAAAGAGGACCGACGCCCGCACGTGGCGATGATCGTCAGCGACGACCACTACGATGCCGACAAGACGCTGCCCGCGTTCGCCCAGATGCTCCGCGAGCGATACGGTCTGCACTGCACCGTGCATCACGGCGAGGGCAAATCCGACTTCCCCGCCATGGACGACCTGCCCGACGCCGACGTGATGGTGCTCTTCATCCGCCGGCTGGCGCTGCCGGAAAAACAACTGGCGACGGTGCGCAAGTATCTCGACTCGGGCAAACCGCTGGTCGGACTGCGAACCGCCAGCCACGCCTTCGACGTCAAAGGCAACGCCCCGGAAGGTTGCGCCGAGTGGCGCGACTTCGACCCGCAAGTGCTCGGCGGCAGTTACCACGGCCACGGATCGAACACCACGGGCACCGACGTCGCGCTGGTCCGCGGGCCGGGCGGTCACCCGATCATCGACGGCATCGAACCGGCGAAGTGGCACAGCAAGGGTTCGCTCTACTTCGCCGCCCCGATCGACAAGGCGGCCACGTTGCTGATGAACGGCACGTCGGACGGCAAGACCGAGCCGCTCACCTGGACGCGGAGCTACAAGAATGCCCGGGTGTTCTACAGTTCGCTGGGCCACCCGGACGATTTCGGGCAGAAACCGTTTCGCACCATGCTGGTCAATGCGCTCTTCTGGGCCATGGACCGGCCGGTGCCTGAAGTTAATTGAAAGCAACCATGTAGGACGGGTTTTCAACCCGTCTGGGCCCACTTAGAAGTCGTGCCCGATTTAGCTATGAGCTATGAGCGGTGAGCAGTGAGCTATGAGCAGTGAGCAGTGAGGGAGCCCATTACTCAAAGCTCACTGCTCAAAGCTCAAAGCTCAAAGCTCAAAGCCGACACCCAAGAACTGAATCGGGAAGTTATTCCTGTATGAGTCCTTAGACGGGTTACAAACCCGTCCTACAAGATCCCAAAGAAGAGAAAGAGAATCATGAACGGACAATACGTATCGCGATGGATCGTTGCCATAGCAATTCTAACGCTCGGCACCTCAACCCGTGCCGATTGGCCGCAATGGGGCGGGTCGCCGGGGCGGAATAACGCGCCGGACGGGAAGAACGTGCCGGTCGAGTGGAACGTCGGCGAGTTCGACTACAAGACCCGCGACTGGAAGAGCGAATCGGCCAAAAACATACTCTGGGTGACGAAGCTGGGCGATCAGAGCTACGGCTCGCCGGTCGTGGCCGGTGACAGGGTCTTCTGCGCCACCAACAACCGGGCCGGCTACGTGGCCCGCTACCCGCGCAAGGTGGACCTCGGTTGCCTGCTCTGTTTCCGCCGCAGCGACGGGAAATTTGGATGGCAGTTGTCGCGCGAGAAGCTCAAGACCAAGGAGGGCAAGACCAACGACACGTATGACTGGGGCCAGGTGGGCATCTGCTGCTCGCCGATGGTCGAAGGCCAACGGCTTTGGGTGGTAACCAACCGCGGCGAAGTGGCATGCGTCGACACCGACGGGTTCTACGACGGCAAGAACGACGGGCCGTACAAAGAAGAACCCAACGAAAACCGCACCGAGGCCGATATCGTCTGGCTCTACGACATGATGAAGGAAC